>NZ_JBAUSA010000786.1:0-2952 GCF_049581465.1 Caballeronia sp.
CCCAAGACATTCCAAACTGGAATTCAAGGGGCACCTATGGAATTGCGATCGCTAAGATATTTCGTCGAAGTCGTCAAACAAAAAAGCTTCACAGCGGCAGCCTCGAAGATGTTCGTCACGCAACCGACCATCAGCAAGATGGTGAAATCGCTGGAAGACGAAATCGGTTCGCCACTACTGCTGCGCGAAAGTCGCCACATGGTGCTCACCGACGCCGGCCGCATCGTGTATCAGCGCGGCCTCGACGTCCTCGCCGCCTATTCCCAACTCGAAGCCGAACTCCACGATCTCGGCAAACTCGGGCGCGGCACGTTAACCATCGGTATCCCGGCAATGGGCGGATCGCTCTTCACGCCCGCCATCGCGGCGTTCAAAAAACACTACCCGAAAATCGACCTGAAATTGTTCGAGCGCGGCTCGAAGGCGATCGAGGCAGCGTTGATCGACGGCGAGATGGAATTAGGCGGCGTCCTGCTACCGGTGGATCTCGCGACCTTCGATGTCCTCCCCGTGAGTCGTCAAGTACTGTGGCTCGTAGCGCCGAAAGGATCGCGCTGGGACGCAGCGACGGAGGTGCCACTCGCCGATCTCGCGAAAGAATCGTTCGTGTTCTACGGCGAGAGTTTGTCGTTATCGGAGATCGTGCTGGGCGCCTGCAACGAGGCTGGGTTCACGCCGTCAATCGTGAGCCGCAGCGGTCACTGGGATTTCATGGCAGCGCTCGTGCAGGCAGGCGTCGGAATCGCATTGCTGCCGGCGCCGTATTGCCGGCGACTCGATGTCAACGCGTTCACCTGCCGCTGCGTCGTCAACCCGGAGATTCACTGGGATATGGCCGTGGGCTGGCGTCGTAACGGATATTTGTCGAACGCAGCGCGCGCATGGCTCGAAGTCGTTCGAAGAACGATCCCCGCCAATCTCGGCGATGACTTCCTGCAAGCCCCGCCAGAACGTTTCCCCAAGAGGGGCGCCAATACTCCGCCGAAGTAATCGATCGTTATATGAGCCGAAGATAAAAGCCGCACAACAAAAACACGCCGTCCCGCTTGCGCGGGACGGCGTGTTTTACGACCAGCCGCTTCCCGTCAGGAAAGTGTCCGATGCATTACTGCTCTTGCACTGCGAAGTCGATGCGACGGTTCGCGAAACGACCGCTAGCCGTTGCGTTGTCGGCGACCGGATGTGCGTCGCCAAAACCTTGCGCCGTCAACGAACCAGCCGGCACGCCATGCTTCACCAGGAATGCCCGAACCGCTTCCGCGCGCTTCTTCGACAGCGCGAGATTGGACGCCGCTACGCCCACGTTGTCGGAATAGCCACCCACGTTGAGCTTCACGGTCTTGTCCTTGCCGGCACAGGTCTTGAGCAATTGCGCCGATTTCGCCAACGCCAGTTGCGCATCTTGCGGCGGTACGTCAGAACCCGTACGGAAGTTGATGACTTGCAAGTTCAATACCTTGGTAACGTCAGCCGCCGAACAATCGTCGCTCAGCGATGAAAACGCGCTCATGAACGATTCTTTTGCATTCTCGACCGCGCCCTTTACATCGAACGTACCGATGGTGAAGCCCGCGCCAAACAACGACTTCAGCTTGTCCAGCCAGCCATTGCGCACGTCCGCTGCCGCACCGCTCAACTCGATGCTCTCGCCCGACAACTTCGCTTCCGCGCCCGGCAATTGCATCAGCGGCAACAGGCCGTCGAGTTTGTCGAGCCAGCTAGCCGGCTTGATGGCCGGGTCGACGGTAATGGTGGCGTTCACATGGTCCGCGCCAAACTTCGCGGTCAGGGCCGCCAGCAACTTGGCCTTCTCCTCTTCGCTGCCGACGGTCGCCTGGATGGTCGGTGCGCCAAGCTTGTCGACGGTAAACGTCAGCAACGCGTCTTTCGTGGGTGCGGGAACAGGAGCGGCAACGGGTTCGGCGGCAGCCACAACCGGCGCCGACACAACGACCGGCGCCGCTGCGGGTTCAACCGCAATCGTCTTCTCGCTGACGCACGAGCGGCTGAACAGTACCGCCAGCAATGCAATCGCGGCCGCAATCGCGAGCCACCACCATTTCTTCGACGACGCTTTCTCTTCCACGACGATCTTGTCGAGCGACGTGTTCACGGCGGTGGCCGTGCCGCCAACCGTGGACGGGTGCTCAAGATGCGAAGACACCGCTTTCATTTGCGCCGCGACGCCTGACAGGAAACTGCCTGCGCCGCCGAGACCCAGTGCGGTGGCGATACCGTCGTTCAAGCTGGCCTTGACCATGGGCAACTGATGACCGAGCAGCGTGGGCAGCGCGCCGACACTGCCGGTGTTCTTCGTGAAGTAATGCTTCAGGACGCCGAACAGCATGGTCGTGACGATGCCCGTGAGGGCGGCCGTGGAACCCGTCGACACACCCGTTTGCGAAGCTACCGTGTGGGTCAGTGCGCTGATGCGATCGTCCGACGCGACCGCACCGGCCAACCGGGTGCCCGCTGCGAGCAGCGATTGCAGGCCGTCGCCGTGAATGAGTTGCGGAAGCGCTTCGACGATATTCGAGTTCGAATCCGCCGACATGATCGATGCGAACAAACCGCGCGCACCTTCCGGCGATGCAGCCTTGCTCATCAGCGAACCGACCAGCGCGGGAGCGACGAGACCCACCACGCGCTTCGCCGCTTCAGGCGCAACGCCTAGTTTTGTGGCGAGTTGTTGCAATACGCTTTCCGTCAAAGCGCCCTGTACTAATTGAATAACATTGATACTCATTTGAATTGCCCTTCCTTGCTTGCGTAATTGCGTCAACCGCCCAGACTGAGCTGCGCGGATTATAGAATCGAGAACAAGGAAATAAGGAGTTCCGAATAAAATTCGGAATTACCTCAACCAACTTTATAAGATGTCTCTCAGAGAATCTTATTTACGTTTGTTTGCAGCCCGAAATTTGTTGAAAGTTGTTCGGATCGGGCTAAATC
>NZ_JBAUSA010000787.1:0-4086 GCF_049581465.1 Caballeronia sp.
TGTACGACCGGCACCGGCGCTTCCGGCGAGATGCGATTCACGTCGCCGAACCAGTAACGGTCGAGCATGACGTCGCCCACGACCAGCACGCGTGCGGCTGCGATGCGCTCCCGTGAGATGGGCGTGATCGGCGCAATCGGTGCAAACGGCGCGATGACTGGCGCCCTGGAATCAGGCGTCGGAAAGTTCGACATGGGGACGTCCTATTGCAAAATAGTCGATGCCGAGTTCCGCCATCGCTTCGGGTTCGTACAGGTTACGGCCGTCGAAAATGACCGGCATCTTGAGCTCGCTCTTCAGGTGTGCGAAGTCCGGGCTCTTGAATTCTTTCCACTCGGTGACGATCACGAGTGCATCGGCCCCCGGGAGCGCGTCCTTCTGGGTATCGACGAAATGCAGGCGTGCGAGTTGCTCGGGCTTGCCTGCGAGATCAAGCGCAAACACGCGACGGCTTTCCGCCTTCGCCACAGGGTCGTAGGCACGCACCGTCGCGCCTCGTTCGAGTAGCGCGCCAATCAAAGGGCGGCTGGACGCTTCGCGCATGTCGTCGGTATTCGGCTTGAACGCCAGGCCCCACACAGCGAACGTCCGCCCGCGCAAGTCTTCGCCCATGCGCTTCGTGATCTTGCTGACCAGCACTTGCTTCTGCGAGTGGTTGACCTGCTCCACTGCTTCCAGGATCCGCAGGGGATGTCCGTTTTCCCGCGCCGTCTGCGCGAGCGCCTGCACGTCTTTCGGAAAACACGAACCGCCGTAACCGCAACCGGCGTACAGGAAGTGATAGCCGATACGCGGGTCCGAGCCGATTCCGCGCCGCACTGCCTCGATATCCGCGCCGACCGCGTCGGCAAGATTTGACAAGTCGTTCATGAACGAAATACGGGTCGCGAGCATCGCGTTCGCCGCGTATTTCGTAAATTCGGCGGAGCGCACATCCATATAGAGCGTGCGCTCGTGGTTCCTGTTGAACGGCGCGTAGAGATGCTTGATCTTGTCGCGCGCGATCAAGCCCGCTTCGTCGTCGTCCACGCCAAGCACGATGCGATCAGGGCGCATGAAGTCGTCCACCGCCGCGCCTTCCTTCAGGAATTCCGGGTTCGATACGACCGAAAAGCCGTGCTTCGCCGATGACGCCAACCCGCGCGCCTGCAACTCCTGCTCGACCACTTCGCGCACGTTCCGCGCCGTGCCGACCGGGACCGTGGATTTATCGACGATCACCTTGAAGCCGTTCGAATACCGGCCGATATTGCGCGCCGCTTCGAGCACGTATTGGAGATCCGCCGACCCGTCTTCGTCCGGCGGCGTTCCAACCGCGATGAACTGGACTTCGCCGTGTTCGACGCTTTGCCTGATATCGGTGGAAAAGCGGATTCGGCCTGCTTCCCGCGTGCGTTGGAGGATTTCGTGAAGGCCCGGCTCGTGGATAGGCACGCCGCCGTTGTTAAGGATGTCGATCTTGCGAGCATCGACATCGACGCAAAATACGTCGTTGCCGATTTCGGCGAGACACGCACCGGTCACCAATCCGACGTAACCCGTGCCAATAATGGATATTTTCATACGCTTTCCGGAGAAACCGGCGGTTGCCGGATCGTCGGGCCTGGACATCCCCGAGATCCGAGTGTTTCAAACATTACGCCGTTGGCGTGTTCGCTCGCCTGCCTGCGCGCTCAGGAAGAGGCGGTGATCGGCTCGACACGGCGTGGCGCGTAGCTTTCCCAGCCACTGCAGCCAGGGCATTGCCAGTAGAAAAGGCGCGCGCGAAAGCCGCAATTCTGGCACGTATAGCGCGGCAGGTTCTTGGTCCGCTGCCGGACCAGTGAACGCATCAGTTCAAGTTCGCTTCGACGCGGTTCCTCAGCGGTCTCGACTTGCGCTTCCAGCAAACGCATCATGCCGGCAGTATTGGGCGACGTCTGCATCTGGCTGCGCGCGAGCGCGTGCGCCGCATCCAGTCCACGAAGTTCCAACACGTGCTTGAACGCGACATCCAGCAAATCGTTCGTTGGATAACGATTCACATAGTCGACCAGCAAATCGACTCCCTCCGTGGTCCGCCCGAGTTGCGTGTAGGCCTGCATCAACTTCTCGGCTACGAGCGGCAAGTACGCAGCATTTTGCGTCTCCACGCGACGCCAGCACGCGATCGCCGACTCGAGGTCCCCGCCGGCCGCATCGACGTCACCGACCAAAATCGTAGCCCTTACATTCTCCGGATTGGCGACCAGCGCAAGCTTCAACTCCGCACGGGCGTCAGCGGAATTCTTTTGCTGCAGCGCTTCCTGCGCCAATTCGCAATGGAACTGCGCGACTTCCTTCGTGAGCGTGGCCGCGCCCATTGTCTCGATATGCTCGGCCGTCGCGATCGACTTCACCCAATCCTTCTCGATTTCATAGATGGTGAGCAACGCTCGCTGCGCGCCAAGCTCGTACTCGCCCGAAGAAAGCGAGCGGAACGTTTCCTCCGCGCGATCGAGCAGGCCCGCTTTCAGATAATCCTGCCCAAGTTCGAACAGCGCGTGATCGCGCTCGGCGACCGGCAGGTCGGCGCGGCCGAGCAAATTTTGATGCACGCGAATTGCGCGATCAGTTTCCCCGCGCCGGCGAAACAAGTTGCCGAGCGCGAAGTGGAGTTCGATGGTCTCAGGATCGAGCTTCGCCACTTCGATGAAAGCGTCGATTGCCTTGTCGTGTTGCTCGTTCAGCAGGAAGTTGAGACCGCGAAAATACGAGCGCGGCAAATTCGCGTTTTCGGACAGCAGCGTTTTCAGATCGTAGCGCGACGCCGCCCAGCCGAAGGCAAACGCGACGGGGATGATCAGCAGCCACCAAAAGTCTAGATCCATGCGAAATTTTGAAAGAAGTTGAGCGCTGGCTTCGCGACGACCCGCAGAACCAGCACAGTGCCGCTCAAATCAGCGGAGGCATGGGCGGTTCCTGCGGCACGACGGGGACGTCGCGCGCAGTGCGCAAGTCTCGCTTCAGCCGTCCATTTTCCATCTTGATTCGAAATACGGTCGGCAAAAACCAAAGCAGGCCCGCCAACAGACCGACGACAAAAAACCCCAGCCCGATAAGGATCACCGGCAACTGCCACGAGTAGCCAGCGAGGAAATTAAGCGTGGCCGTTTGAGTATTGGCGAGCGCCAGCACCAGCAGCAACACGAACACGAGAACACGGATCAGCCAGACAAAAAATTTCATAAGGGTCTCTTTGACGGCAATTACGAAACGACGGCACCTTTGATTCAACAACTCCGACGCAAAGTGCGCGCCACGCCAGCCTTGATCGAGCGTCCGGTATTGTAAATGAAGCGTATGGCGCAAGGAGCACGGGCTTCGCTCGTTGGCTGAAAGGTCGGTGCGGCAAAAACAACGTGACGAAAAAAAAGCACCCTCGCGGGTGCTTTCTTTCGGTCATCTGCCGTCTGGCTGGCTGAACGCTGCAATGACTGAAAACGCTCAAAGATCGTCTTCATCGGCATCCACGTCGTTCGACTGCTTCAGCGGCTCTCCTGCGCGGCCATCGACACGTTCGCGCAACTCCTTGCCAGGCTTGAAATGCGGTACGAATTTCTCCGGTACCAGCACCTTCTCCCCTGACTTGGGATTGCGCCCAACGCGCGATGGGCGTCGATTAAGGCCGAAACTGCCGAAGCCGCGGATTTCGATGCGATGGCCGTTCGCCAAAGCGTCCGACATCGCATCGAGCATCGTCTTCACTGCGAAATCCGCGTCTTTAAGAACAAGTTGCGGAAACCGCAGCGCCAGTTGGGCGACCAATTCCGATTTGGTCATACTGCCGCGATACCCTGAGGCTTAGCCGTTCTGGCCGTCGAGCTTGGCCTTCAGCAGCGCGCCAAGGTTCGTCGTGCCGGTTGCAGCCGTGCTCGAGTCAGCCGAAGCCAGACCACGAATCGCTTCTTGCTGTTCAGCCGAGTCCTTGGCCTTGATGGAAAGGTTGATGCCACGCGACTTGCGATCGATGTTGATGATCATCGCGTTGACCTTGTCCCCTTCCTTCAGCACGTTGCGAGCATCTTCCACGCGGTCCTGAGCGATTTCCGAAGCGCGGAGGTAGCC
>NZ_JBAUSA010000788.1:0-2554 GCF_049581465.1 Caballeronia sp.
GCAGACGTCACCCAGCGAATTGATGACACCGTCACCGACAAATCTGGCTTCAGCATTGAGGACCGCAAAGACGTGGTGCTAAAGAATGCGTTAAATGACCTCGCGGAGCGCTTTAGCAAAGAGGTGCGCTTTAAGCCGGTGACATTGAACGTCACCGACGCCTCGTCCGATACCTTCCAGGTTGACGATCCTGGGATGAATTTGCAGCCGGGCGACTCGATCCGTGTCTTTCACAGCGCGGGGCGGCCGGGCGGTATTTCAGAAGATGCACTAGTTCCGGTATGGGACGCCAGTGTGATCAGCCGGGACGCAAGCAAAGTGACTGCGTCGCTGTTGCTACCGGTCGCTGGCAAACCTTCAAAACCGACCAGCGGAGATGTCGTCCTCGTGGACAGTGTGGCGAACGCCGGCGCAGGCGCACAACGCATCGCATTCTGCCCGGCGGAAAAAAGCCAGATTGGATCGGTAGCGCTTGAGCGCTTTAATGCGCTGGTGTATGCCGATGCGTCGCGTGCTCCTATCGTGATGGTCAATCCCGGCCTCGCTGAGCTCGTAAAGGGCAAGGTCGGAGGTCAATCGGGGTTCGCAAAGAACCTGGAATTGCGGCCGGCCGCATACGACCGTTGCCTGGATGCGTTGTACCGGATCGATCAGAAGGAGCAGAAATGCGACGGAGGAACGTGTGCCGGGGTGTACAACGTGCGCCTCGCGTACCGACAGAAAGCGGGAGGCAACGTGTTGAATCAGGTCATTCTCGAACATGGCTACACGACGAGCGGCTATCCGGCGGCGACTGATGCCGCGAATGCCGTTGCCTTGCAAAGTATCGACTTGGACGCGGATACGCGGACAAGTCTCGATGGTGTGATGAAACAGATGTTATTAAAAACAAATTGAGGAATAGACCAAATGAAAAAAAACTCCGCACTTCGGGTCGCACTGCTTATCGGCACACTGGCGGCAAATGCGCCGCAGGCGATGGCATTCGGCATTGGTAACCTTACGGCCGCGATTCCGGGTGTGGGCGGATCGTCTACGAGCACGGTTTCCGGTGGCGACATCGACGCGTTCATCAAAACCGCACAGGACGCGGATTTGATGATTGGCACTGCAACGGCTCACATCTTCAAAGCTGTCGGGAACAGCGAAGATATTGCGGCACTGGAAGCACGAGAGGCAGCCGCCAACGCCATTGCGGACCCAGCTGAAAAATCTGCCGCGATCGAGCAGATCCGCACGGACAAGGCTACGGCCGTGCAGAAGGCTTTGTCGAGCAAAGACGTGCAGGACAAGCTAAAAAGCATGAACAAGGCGCAACTGAATGCGTTCGGCAATGCCGCTTTCACTTTCATGCTTGGCGTGCTTAAGGACAAGCAACTGGCCGATGGCAGCCGCGCGCTTGTGTCGGGTGTGGCCGCTAACCCTGTGTTGCTGCCCCGCCTTGCTGCACTGAAGGATGTCGCTTCATCGGTTAGCGCACAAGCGAGCAACACTGCGAAGATCGGTGAGGGCCTGGTTAAACTCGCCAGTGCGGGCAAGATTGCTGCGTTGCCGACATCCGCTTCGGAACAACAAAAGGAAGTGAAGGATATGTAGGTCCTATTGCGCTGATGAAAACGAAAGCCTACATGCTGTCCACGGCACTGTAGTCTTTCGGGCTCTGGCGCAACTAGGCGGCTTGGTCGAAGTGTTTCGTATAGCTAAAGTTCCTTATCGAGCCGACAGACCAGCATTCCACACAGCGGGCGCAGCGATATCTTTGAGGCTTAGCTTCACGAGGTTGAATTGACCTGTGCGAATGCGTTGCATCAACGCAATGCCTGCCAGAGTGATCGCAGCGTTCCGGAAGCGTTTGACACCGAGCATGACGTTCGTGCTGGACTTGACGTTGCGATGATCCTGCTCGATGAGATTGTTCGAATACTTCGAGGTTCGGACCTTCTTATCCTCGGGCAGCAAGCCGTCGATCTTCATCTCGCGCACGGCGCGATGCGAGGCCGCATAGGTGCCGCTTGAGCGCGAAGGTTGTCAACTTGTTGGCTAGCGTGCGGCCAAACGGGTGCTATATAGGAATAACCAAGGTAAGCGGCAAGGCGGGCTCCAACATTGCGGTGCCCGTCACACTTTCCACGCCTCGAAGGCTTGGGCGTGTAGCGCGGAAATTCGCCGGCCAGCTCGCCTGCGGCGAGCTACACGTCACGTTGGCGCGCCGCTGCGAGCAGAGCAGCCGTTCGATAAGCCTGCCGCGCGTTCGAGCGGCTTGCCTGGGCGTAGAAGCGAAACGACTGATATCGGAAAACAAAGATGAATACGAACGTGATCCCGCTCCCAGGTGACAAGCCGGTTGCTGCCGAGGCGATGATCGATTTGACTTTTGACCAGATATTCGAGAGCAGGAGCAAGCTCCCGTGGTGGCCTTGGGTCGGACGTCGTTTTTCCGAATCGCCGGTAAAAACGATGTTTGTCGGTGAGAGTATCTACGAATGGAATCCAGAACGTGACCTCTTCGGACGTCGGTACGCCAAGGCGGATGGGCTCCGTGTCACCCATGGAC
>NZ_JBAUSA010000789.1:0-1761 GCF_049581465.1 Caballeronia sp.
CTGATCAATTCGTGCACGCATCGCGGCGCGATGCTCTGTCGTCACAAGCGCGGCAGCAAGGCGACCTTTACGTGTCCCTTCCACGGCTGGACCTTCAACAACAGCGGCAAGCTGCTCAAGGTCAAGGATCCGCAAGAAGCGGGATACCCGGAGTGCTTCAACCATGAAGGTTCGCACGACCTCAAGAAGGTCGCGCGCTTCGAGAACTATCGCGGATTCCTGTTTGGAAGCCTGAACCCCGACGTCCCGTCTCTCGTTGAACACCTGGGCGAGGCGGCGCGGATTATCGACATGATCGTCGACCAGTCGGTAGATGGACTTGAAGTGCTGCGCGGCTCGTCGAGCTATACCTACGAAGGCAACTGGAAATTGACGGCGGAAAACGGCGCCGATGGCTATCACGTGTCGGCCGTGCACTGGAATTACGCCGCGACGACGAATCAGCGCAAGCAGGAAAACCTTCGGCAGGACAACATCCGGGCGATGGATGCCGGTAGCTGGGGCCGTCAGGGCGGTGGTTTTTACGCGTTCGAGCAGGGTCACATGTTGCTGTGGTCGCGTTGGGCGAACCCTGAAGATCGTCCGAACTTCAGCAGGCGCGACGAGTTCGCGCAGCGCTGCGGCGAGCAGACGGCAGACTGGATGATCCAAAACTCGCGCAACCTGTGCCTGTACCCGAACGTCTATTTGATGGACCAGTTCGGCTCGCAGATTCGCGTGCTTCGTCCCATTTCCGTCAACAAGACCGAAGTGACGATCTATTGCATCGCGCCCAAGGGCGAGTCAGACGAGGCGAGAGCGCGACGCATCCGCCAGTACGAGGACTTCTTCAACGTGAGCGGCATGGCGACTCCCGATGACCTGGAAGAATTCCGCGCGTGTCAGCAGGGGTACGCGGCGCGTGCGCATGAGTGGAACGACATGTGTCGGGCGCCACGCACTGGATCGAAGGTCCGGACGAAGGCGCGAAGAAGATCGGCCTGAATCCCGTCATGAGCGGCGTCAAGACAGAAGACGAAGGCCTTTATACGATTCAGCACCGCTATTGGGTCGAGACGATCAGGAAGGCACTCGCTATCACCCCGACGCGGTCTTCTGGATGCCCGCGTGGGACGACGAAGACAAGCTCGTCACCGACCCGCAGCGCGAAATCTCGCTGGTGTATTACCCGAACCGCCAGGGGCTCGAGGACCGCGTCTTCCGCATCAAGACCGAGCGTTCCAGCGCGACGATGCCAGACACGCGCACGAGCCACAACATCAGCAATGTGGAAGTGGAGAGCGAGCGCGACGGCGCCTATGTGGTGCGCTTCAACTGGCACACGCTGAGCCACCGCTACAAGACCAACTATAGCTACTTCGGGATGACGCGCTACGTGATCGACTTTGCGGGTGAAACGCCCAGGATCCTGAACAAATACGTTGTGCTGAAGAACGACTACATCAATCAGGTCATCGACATCTACCACATCTGACGGCTGCGGCGGAACAGCCGCGCTCAGGAGCAGGTCATGGAATACAGCATCGCACTTCAATTTGAAGACGGCGTCACGCGTTTCATCTCGTGTGGCGACAATGAAACGCTGTCAGATGCGGCGTACAGGCAGAAGATCAACATTCCCCTCGACTGCCGTGATGGCGCGTGTGGAACATGCCGCGGCTTTTGCGAGTCGGGTGAATACGATTTGCCGGAATCGAGCTATATCGAAGACGCGCTTACACCGGAAGAAGCGAGCGAAGGATACGTCCTTGCGTGCCAGAC
>NZ_JBAUSA010000790.1:0-16936 GCF_049581465.1 Caballeronia sp.
CTTAATCCCTGTACTAAATGCGAGCGTGATCGTCAGGGCTACCCGCTCTTCGCTCGCTTCAGCATATGTACTTCTGGCTTGCGCTGATCTTGACGCTCGCGATCGCGGCGCTGTCCCTTTGCGTGACGCGTACGTCTTTTCAATGACTGGGAAGGCAGCGGGATCGCACAGGTAGTCGCCGTGCTGAAGGTCCACGCGGACTTGGCGCGCGGCCTTTGTCGCAGCCGTCGGTTAGTTGTCCGTTATGTCGCTTTTGGGGACGATCAACGACCACGCATTGGGGACCCCGCTAATGGGGACTACATTGATCGCAAGCAGGGAACCGCGCTCTATTGCACCACCGCTCTATGAGCCGCTTGCCGGGCGGTAAATGAAGCCGATTCTTTGGCCCATGCCGGCGCCCTCGTCCGAAGTGCCCGAGGCGCTGGTTGAAGACGAAAAGCCGGCAGCAAAGTCACGCAGTTTTTGCGTGTTACGTTAGTAGATGTACACGCGCGGCACCGGCCGATATGCATACGGGTGAGCCGGCACGACGATACAACCTGCCAGAAGGGTTGCAAGCAAGGCAGCGATCAGCAGTTTTATTTTCATGGATGACTCCGGGAAAATTAATCAGGCGACGCCGGCTGGGTCGCCTGCGATTCAAAGGCGAGTGCGTCAGGCTTAGTGCGTCAAGCGCGCTGCATCAAGCCCAGTGACCCGGTCTCCACCGGTACGCGCCGCCGCGCGCGATCCAGTGGCCTGGAACCCAGTAATAGCCCACTCGCTCGACTTCCCAATGGCCCGGGTTCCACGCGTATTGGCCGTGGTCCCAGCGCCAGTGGCCGCGATCCCAGACATAGCCGGCGCGAGCTGGCGGTGCGGGTTCGACGCGCACGGGCGGTGGCGCGTTGGGCGCTACGATGACCACTTGCGCCGAGGCACTTCCCGCGACTGCCGCAGCGCCTGCGATGACGATGGCCGCTTGAGCGATTAGCAGACGAATCTTCATGACCGAGCTCCTGTTGTTGTAGCGCCGTTTATCGGCGATATCTTATTAATGCGCGAGGTCTTGAACGCGCCGACAGCGCTCGTGTAACGGCGAGCATGAAACTGCAACGGAATATTGATGTAAGACAGGGGACCGGCTAGGGGCCGGCTGTTGGCGGTTTTTGCTTGCGGCGAGTGTGGAGGGGGGGCTGCTCGCGGAGAGTGTGGGGCTAGGATTGAGTCCTTCTGCTAGCGTGGTCGTTCTGCATAAGTAGTTTTTTCTTGCTTATTTCTGTTAGCCCCTATCCGGGGCGGGACTTCATTTCTTTTCAAACGCGAAAAGAAACGAAGCAAAGAAACGCGTTTTAAACCGCCAATTTTTAAGTGTCGTCATCACTCACTTCAGGCTTTTGGCACTAAACGATCAGCACTACCAAACATCTAACTCGCAGTCGAACACCCTCCTCAAGCACAAACGGCGCGCACACGCTTCGCCTCCACGGCCCCGACCCCGTTGCCGCTAGCGGCAACACCCGTGATAAAGCCAGCAGTGAGGCGAGCGACAACGTCAGCGCTAAGGCAACCCGCATGGCCCGCAGGCAAACCACTCGATTTTGCGCGGTCTTTCAATGGTTGACGCGTTTGGGTCGAGCGAAATGCAGTCTTGGATGTGAGTCGTCTGGGTCTTGCTTCGCACGACCTAGACGCGACGCGCGCGGACCAGCCACTTGGTGGTGATCCGATAACTGAATAGTTACCGTGATACGACCTTTGAGGCGAAGCGTGTGGGCGCTGTTGATGCTTGAGGTGGGTGTTCGACTGAGCGTTGATGAGGGGGGGCGGCACTACGTTCGGGCCAAAGACCTGAAGTGAGCAACGACGACACTTAGGTGTTCGCGGTTTGAACGCGTTTCTTTGCTTCGTTCTTTGCGCGTTTGCAAAGAAATGAAGTCCCGCCCCGGATAGGGGCTAACAGAAATAAGCAAGAAAATACTTCTTATGCAGAACGACCACGCTAGCAGAAGGACTCAATCCTAGCCCCACACTCTCCGCGAGCAGCACCCCATCAACGCTCTCCCCACACTCGCCGCGAACAGCACCCATCCCACCCTCACCGCAAGCAGAACCGCCCAAAAGCCACCGCAAGCAGAACCGCCCAAAAGCCACCCCCCGTCAGCCAACAGCCGGCCCCTTAAACTGAAGGTATCTCGATCTTCACTTCAAGCACTTCGAGATCGTCTTGGCGCTCAAGACTCACCTTGATATCGTCGCTGGAAATCTTCACGTACTTGGAGATCACGGCAACCAACTCCCGCTGCAACGCCGGCAAATAATCGGAGGGAGCATGACCGCCCGCGCGCTCGTGCGCAATGATCAACTGCAGACGTTCCTTCGCGATCGAAGCGGACTTCTTTTTCTCTCCCAGCAAAAACGAAAGAATCGACATTGCGTCCCCTTACTTGTTGCCAAAGATGCGTTGCAACAGACCCGGCTTCTGATAATCGGTGAAACGCAACGACTTCTCCTCGCCCAAAAAGCGCGAGACGATGTCCTTGTACGCTTCAGCCACGTCAGTACCATCGAGGTGAACAGCCGGCAAACCCTGGTTGGACGCATGCAGCACCGCTTCCGATTCCGGGATCACGCCAATCAATTCGATGCGCAGGATTTCCTGAATGTCAGTGAGCGACAGCATCTCGCCTTCGCTCACACGCTTTGGGTTATATCGAGTGATCAACAAGTGTTCCTTGATCGGCTCCTTCCCCTCAATCGCCCGCTTCGTCTTCGACGAAAGAATGCCGAGAATACGATCCGAGTCACGCACCGACGACACTTCCGGATTCGTCACGATCAACGCTTCATCGGCGAAATGCATGGCCAGCAAAGCGCCCGATTCAATACCCGCCGGCGAGTCGCAAACGATGTATTCGAAGTCCATCGCGATCAGGTCGTTGATGATCTTCTCTACGCCGTCCTGAGTGAGCGCGTCTTTATCGCGCGTCTGCGAGGCCGGCAGGATGAACAGGTTCTCGCACTTCTTGTCCTTGATAAGCGCCTGGTTAAGGTTCGCTTCGCCCTGGATCACGTTGATGAGGTCGTACACCACGCGGCGTTCGCAGCCCATGATGAGGTCGAGATTGCGCAGGCCGACGTCAAAGTCGATCACGGCCGTCTTGTGCCCGCGCAATGCGAGCGCCGATGCGAAGCTCGCGCTGGTGGTCGTCTTGCCGACGCCGCCCTTGCCCGAAGTCACCACAATGATTTTTGCCATTCCTGTACCTTGTGTTCGTCAATTAAGTCCGTTCCGGCATTCCGTCCGGGCGCGCGCCGTCCGCACCAGGCGCGCATTCCCCATTACGTCAGCCGCAGCGGTTCGATCATCAATTTCTCTTCGTCCAGCCAGATCTGTACGGCCTTGCCCAGCACATCGGCGGCGAGCGGGGTTTCCGTGGTCCGGTAAATCCCGGCGATGGAGATCAGTTCCGGCTCCAGGCACGTGCAGAAAATGCGTGCGTCGAGCTTGCCATGCACGCCCGCGAGCGCCCGGCCACGCAATGGCGCATAGATATGGATGTTCCCCTCCGCGATCACTTCCGCGCCGTAGGACACCAGACCGAGCACGACGAGATCGCCCTTCGCATAAACCTGCTGCCCCGAACGCAACGGCCGGTCGATGATCGTGGTCGTAGGCACCGGCGCGCTGGGTGACGGAGTTTGCGCCACGGCGGCCTCGATCAAGGCGGCTGCGTCGGAATTCTCGGTGCCTTCGTCCATCGACGGCTTCGGGGCGCCTCGACGGTCGCGCGCTTCGAGCAACGGCAGCGTGCTTGCAGACGCCCACGCTTGCGCCCCCGTTGCCACGACGCCGATCGGGCGCATGCGCACGCTGTCAAGCAGAGCCGCGAGCTCGGTGATCGAGATACGCTCGTCGGCGTTCAATCGGCGAACGTCGATAGCGACGGTGTCGTTAGCGAAAAACTCGGGAGTCGCTTCGAAGCGCCGCGTGAGTTCCGTGCGCAACGCATCGAGGTCGGTAGTCTTGACGACAAACAGAAGCGTGTCGACGGCGCCGCTGCGCAATTCGAAAAAGGGCGTTTTTTTGAGCGACATAGGACCAGCCAAAAATTTTGCTTATTTTACAGGCGTGAACGCAAGCGGACGGAAAATTTCAGAAAGACGCCGGAATGTTGGCGTCGAGATGCAGGGTATAGCAGAAGATGCCGGACACGGCGAAGAAGCTCGCGGCATGGATGACTACAGCTACGGCTAAAGCTTGACCACCCGGCGTCTCAGCCTACGCGACGCACAAGCAGCGTTTCCCATTGCTCGGCATGACCGGGAATTCGGCGGCGCTCGCCGGCCGGACCAAAACCCAGGCGTTCATAGAAACGCATGGCGTTGCGGTTTTCATCGGCGATCCAGGCGTACACCTCTTGTGCGCCCTGCTCGGCCAGCCATTGCGCGGCCCCATTCACCAGCAACTCGCCACCGCGTAAATGCCGCACGGCAGGTGCGACCCAAAGCGCGCACACCGAGGCGCGCCGGAGCCCCGTCTCCTCGATCACCGCGTCGACCAGACCGGCCGGATGACCTTCCGTATAGAGGAGAAATGACGCAGTGACCGGAGAGTTCGCGTGGAGACCGGCCGTTTCGTCAAAGCTAGACGCATCGGCAGACAAGGCTTCTTCGAGCGTGTTGCCGAACGCGTAAGGCGCCTCGCGCAACGAAGCCGTGCGAAGCTCGCGCAGGACAGCACCTTGATGCGCGGCAATGCGGCGGACAGTCAGTGAAGGACTCATGCAGGTGTTATCTCTCAATCTTTCACAAGCTTCTTAAGCTGCTTCTAATGCGCGTCTGATGCGCTTCTCGTTCGCTTCTCGTTCACTCTCAGTGATGCTTCCGAAGCGGCCTGGCAACCCTTGCAACAGCTTCAACCGAACAGGCTAACGAGTCAATGATAATTGCAGCCAGGCGTGTGATCGGCCGCACGTTGCATTTTTCGCATCGACAGCTTCACGGCGCGGCGTACTCGCCCGTGCCTTCGGGCCAGGGCGTGAGCAGTTCGAAACCATCGTCGGTGACGGCGACCATGTGCTCCCATTGCGCTGAAAGCGAGCGGTCCTTCGTCGTCACCGTCCAGCCGTCGCGCGATTGCTGCGTCGCAGCGCGACCCGCATTGATCATCGGTTCGATGGTGAAAACCAGCCCCCGTTTCAAGCGAAGTCCCGCGCCCGGCTGTCCGTAATGCAGCACTTGCGGATCCTCGTGATACACGCGGCCGATGCCATGCCCGCAATACTCGCGCACAACCGAATAACCTTCTCGATTCGCGACCGTTTGAATAGCGTGCCCGACGTCGCCGAGCGTCGCTCCCGGCCGCACCATGCGAATGCCGGCGACCATCGCTTCGTAGGTCGTGTCGCACAGGCGCCTGGCTTCCCTGGTCGGCGTGCCCGCGTAGTACATGCGGCTCGTGTCGCCAAAATAGCCGTCCTTGATGATCGCCACATCTATGTTGACGATATCGCCGTCCTTCAGTTCCTTCGGGCCGGGAATCCCGTGGCAAACCACGTGATTCACCGAGGTGCAGACGGTTTTCGGAAACCCCATATAGCCAACGTTAGCCGGGATCGCCTTTAGCTCATCGACGATAAAGCGGTTGCAGATCGCGTCCAGATCATCGGTCGTCACGCCTGGCCGCACGTGCTCGCCGATCATGGCAAGGACAGCGGCGGCCATCCGACCGGAAATGCGCAGCTTTTCGATGTCGGCGGCCGACTTGAGTGTGATTGCCATAAAGCGATGTTGTTTCGGCGCGCGGCATTGATCCGACGCATGCGCATGTTTTCGGGATGCCGGCGATGATAGCATCGCGCGCTTTGTCGATCTTGGTCGTCAAGTCGATGTGTCAGGTTTGCGCTGGCGCGTCGACGAACGGAATTGAATCAGGCTGGATAGAACCGTGCATGATTGAACCAGGTCTTGCATCAGTTGGCCGTTTACGCTTTATTGACGTACCTCTTTTCCTTATCGAAGCTCATTGATGAAGCATTCGCGTCGAATTGTCCGGTGCGCAGCGTCATTGGGTGCGTTTTCCGCCCTTGTCGCCTGTAGTGCATCGAGGGACCCGGAACTCCGTGCGTCCAGTCCACTGATCTATATCGCTTCGGAACGGTCGCCATCGGACGTGTTTCGTTGTCTCGAAGATAAACTGCCTTCGCCTTCCACATCGCAACTGGGCAGCTCGTCCGAACTGCGCGTGGGCTCGGACGCGTGGGTGGTGACACTGACACCATCGCAATATGGCTCGACGGTGAAAGTCCAGAAATCGGCGAGCGACGACGGCGGGCTATCCGAGCCGGAAATGCGCTTTGATATTGCGCGCTGTACCGTGTGAGACGCTTAAAACCTGTAGAAAAGCCCCGACGAATTATGTTCGCCGGGGCTTTTTATTATGCAACCTGTTGCGGGATTAGAAAAAGTAGTAGTGCACGCCGATAGTAAAGCTGTCATTGCGACGCGTCGTGCCGTTGGACTTGCTTGTATCCGCCGTCCATTCACCCGCAACGCTCCATTGCCTGGCAAGTTTATATTCCAGACCGAGACCACCATGCAATCGCGCATTCGGCCAGGTTCCTGTAAAACCGATGCGGCCATACGGCAAGAATGCGTTAAATGGCATTCCGAATTTCAGGTCGGCGCCGGCATCCTTGTAGGTCGTCGAACCATGATGCAGATCGGCGAAAACCTCTGCGCCCAGGACAAAACGGCTAACGTCGAAGTTATAGCCCGCGGTCAGGCCGGGGAAGGTGGTGCTGTGAGCCGATTGGTTGATTTCACCGGATGCATCGGACCGGTTCTGTCCGATTTTGGCGCCAACGAACGGCCCCGCGAACTCGCTCGCCTGAACGCACGAAATACCGGTCACAGCGATGACCAGCGCGGCAAATAGTTTCTTTAGATTGAACATGAATTTAAATACATAACGATAAAACGCGAAAAGCAAAATTAATTGCCGCATCCGTGCACGGATTCAGGCATCAGGATTGGTTGACATTTATCCCAAGCAGAATTCACAACGAATCGAAAGATTAAATTGCAAATTGCGAAGCACCTATCGGACCGCTCCGAATAGGTGGTTTTGGCGTTATGATTTATGACTTTCTTTTCGGCCAGTGCTTTGTGCGAGCGACACGCGCGGCTTACGTTATCGACAAACACCATCGCGGCTATTTCGATAACCGTATTAATTCAATATATCGAAACGATTTTGGCCGTCCGCTCGAAAATTGAAATTGAAATGTCGGATTTTATTCAAGAACGACAGGAAGCCTGTATGAAACATCTTTCTTTTCGTGTCTATCGGAGGCTTGGTACGTTTGCCGAACTAGCCGGGTTGCTTTGTCTGGCGGCGAGCGCAATGGCCGCGGACGTCACAGCGCCCTTCACGGCACCCTCTTCGATGGCTGATGCACCCGTCTCCCTTTTCGTGGCGCCCGCGCCCGTATATGTTTATCGTTCGCCGTCGCTGATGACCAACACGGCGCAAGTGCCGGCTTCGGGCGCCAGCGAAGCCGTTGCCCGGACGCCGACGCCCAATCTGGAGAAGCCGGACAACTGGGCTTGCCGGACGTCGAATGTGCTGAGCCGAAGCTCAGCGAATCGGAACGCCGACGGGAAGTCGTTTTCCGACATCGAACACCTATTGCCCAAGTGTTGAAGGCCAACCGCGGTGGGCGCTTCGCGCGTCAGGTCCGACCAAGCAAAAGCCCCGTTGATCTTTCGATCAACGGGGCTTTTTTAATTTGGCGGAAAGGGTGAGATTCGAACTCACGGTACCCCTAAAGGTACACTGGATTTCGAGTCCAGCGCATTCGACCACTCTGCCACCTTTCCTTAACAACAATTTGCTGCAACCGTCATCCTGCTTTTTTCGGTTCTTGCCGAACCGGTCGTCGCGCGGCAAGACCAAGATTATAGACGAAGCGAAATCGATTTCCAAGCCTCTTTTTTGTGGCCGGGATCAAATCAAAAGCAATCAACCTGCCTTCGATATTTCCAGCCGCTCGACGCCGCGCATGTAAGGCCGCAATGCGACCGGCACCGTCACCGATCCATCCGCGTTCTGGAAATTTTCGAGCACAGCAACCAGCGTCCGTCCGACGGCCAGTCCCGACCCGTTCAGCGTGTGGACAAACTCCGGCTTGCCTTGCGCATTGCGAAAGCGCGCCTGCATCCGGCGAGCCTGGAACGCTTCAGTGTTCGAGCAACTCGAGATTTCACGATACGTGTTTTGCGCCGGCAGCCACACTTCGAGGTCGAACGTCTTCGTTGCCGAAAACCCCATGTCTCCGGTGCATAGCGTAATCACGCGATACGGCAATTCGAGCTTCTGCAGAATCGCCTCAGCGTGTCCGACCATCTGGTCGAGCGTGTCATAGGAAGTCTCAGGCGACACGACCTGCACCATCTCCACTTTGTCGAACTGATGCTGACGGATCAGGCCGCGTGTGTCACGGCCGTACGAGCCCGCTTCAGAGCGGAAACACGGCGAATGAGCGGTGAGCTTCACCGGCAGCGCAGCGGCGTCGAGAATACTTTCGCGAACCGTATTGGTCAGCGATATCTCCGACGTGGAGATCAGGTATTGCGTGATCGTGTTCTCTTCACCGCCCTTCTCGACGCGAAACATGTCGTCGGCGAATTTGGGCAACTGGCCCGTGCCGAACAGGATTTCCGGATTCACGATGTACGGCGTGTACGCCTCCGTGTAACCGTGCTGCTCGGTGTGAGTGTCGATCATGAATTGCGCCAGCGCCCGATGCAGACGCGCAATCTGTCCGCGCAGCAACGTGAATCGCGTGCCCGACAACTTGGCGCCAGTTTCGAAATCGAGGCCCAGCGGCACGCCTACGTCGACGTGATCCTTCACCTCGAAATCGAACGTTCGCGGTGTTCCCCAGCGACGAACCTCGACATTTTCCGCCTCATCGCGGCCGATCGGCACGCTTTCGTGAGGCAGGTTCGGAACGCCTAGCATCAGGTCGGAAAGACGCTTTTGGATGTCGTCGAGATGACCTGCGGACGCTTTCATCGTTTCGCCGATTCCGCCGACTTCTTCCATGACCGACGTCGTGTCCTCACCGCGGCCCTTCATCGCGCCGATCTGCTTGGACAGCGTATTGCGCCGCATTTGCAGCTCTTCGGTGCGCGTCTGGATCTCGCGACGCTCAGCTTCCAATGCCGCGAAGGCCGCGACGTCGAGGGTGTAGCCGCGGTCGGCCAAGCGCTTTGCGACGCCGTCGGGGTCTTTGCGCAGAAGTTGAATGTCGAGCATGGCAGGGCTTTTTTAGTTGATACGAGTCGGCGATTTTAACGCAGCCGCTTTCTCGTATGCCTCACTTCTTCTCTTCCTTGTGCTCTCTTCTCCATTTCGCATCCATCTCAGACAAACGCGCGAGCTTTTCCCCTATCTTGCCCTCCAACCCTCGCGGCGTCGGCTCGTACCAGTGCGGATCGCGCATCCCCTCCGGCAAGTACGTTTCTCCCGCCGCGTACGCGTCCGGCTCGTCATGGGCGTAGCGGTATTCATGGCCGTAACCCAGTTCCTTCATCAGCTTCGTCGGCGCATTTCGCAGATGCACCGGCACACCGCGCGATTGATCCTTTCCCACAAACCGGCGCGCCTCGTTGTACGCCTTGTATCCCGCATTCGACTTCGGTGCGACCGCCAAATAGATCAACGCCTGCGCCAACGCCAATTCGCCCTCCGGCGTACCCAGGCGCTCGTAGGTCTCCGCGGCGTCAAGCGCGATTCGCCCCGCCCGCGGATCGGCCAGGCCAATGTCTTCCCACGCCATCCGGACTATCCGGCGCGCCAGATAGCGCGGGTCCGCGCCCCCGTCCAGCATCCGGCAAAACCAGTAAAGCGTCGCGTCCGGATTGCTCCCGCGCACCGACTTATGCAACGCGCTGATCTGGTCGTAAAACGCATCGCCACCCTTGTCAAAACGACGCAGGTTCTCCGCCAATGCGCTTCCCAGCAACGGACCGTCGATGAGCGTGGTTTTTTGTTGCGCCGCTGCGCGTGCCACGATTTCCAGGTTGTTCAGGAGCTTGCGGCCGTCACCATCGGCGGAACCGGTCAGCGCGTCACGCGCGTCGTCCGAAAATGTGTAACCGCCCAGTTCGGCCTGCGCACGCTCCATCAATTCCGTCAGTTCGCCCGCGTCGAGGCTCTTCAGGACATAGACCGCCGCCCGCGACAACAGCGCACTATTCACCTCGAATGACGGATTCTCGGTCGTCGCGCCCACGAACACGAACAGACCCGATTCGACGTGCGGCAAAAATGCGTCCTGCTGGCTCTTGTTGAAGCGGTGCACTTCATCGACGAAAACCAGGGTCTGATGGCCGTTCGCCCGATGAATCTGCGCCATCTCGACGGCCTCGCGAATATCCTTCACGCCCGACAGGACCGCCGACAATGAAATAAATTCAGCATGGAACGCCGCAGCCATGAGCCGCGCAAGCGTGGTCTTGCCGACGCCCGGCGGCCCCCAAAGGATCATCGAATGTGCTTCGCCCGACTCGAACGCAACACGCAACGGCTTGTTAGGCCCGAGCAAATGCTTCTGCCCAATGACCTCGTCAATACTCCGAGGACGCAAACGCTCGGCAAGGGGAACATTGGCACGGTTTTCTTCAAACATGACGCTCTGGCAGCTCCTAATGTTGCAAGGCTGTCAAAGACAGCGATAATCGTGCGCTTTTCGAGACAGACGCTGCGACTGCTTCAAAACGATGATTATGACAGCCGCAACACGCGTGACGAAACCCGCATGAACCGGGCCAAGCCCCACCAATAAGGACAATCAGCGCATGGCACAAGACGCAACACATAACGCAGACAGTGGCGCAGCGACCTACGCGCCGTTGCTGCCCGTACCCGCCGCGCGCCGTGCATTCGGCACGTCCGATGCATTCGCCCTGTGGTTCTCGCTCGGCATTGGCCTGCTGGTGGCGCAAGCGGGCGCGTTGCTCGTACCGGGCCTCTCGCTGCCGCACGCGCTCGCGGCCATTGTTATCGGCACGGTAATAGGCGTCGTCCTGCTCGCGCTCGCGGGTGTGGCCGGCACAGATACGGGGCTCGCCGCCATGTCCTCGCTGCGCCCAACACTTGGCGTGCGCGGTGCGTCGGTGCCGGCCGTGCTCAACGCGGTGCAACTGGTCGGCTGGGGCTCGTTCGAGATCATCGTGATGCGCGATTCCGCCGACGCCCTCGCAAAACAATCCTTCAATCTTTCGATGCCGCTCGTCTGGACGCTCATCTTCGGCGTGCTGTCGACCTTGCTTGCAATCACCGGCCCGCTCTCGTTCGTGCGGCGCTTCCTGCGCACGTGGGGCATATGGCTGCTGCTCGGCGGGGCGGGCTGGCTGACGTGGAACCTGTTGTCGAAGCACGATCTCACTGCGCTGATGAACCGGCCCGGCACCGGCGACATGACATTCGGCGCGGGTATCGACCTGGTTGTCGCCATGCCGCTGTCGTGGCTGCCGCTGATTGCGGATTACACGCGCTTCGGGCGTAGCGCGGGCGGCACGTTTCGCGGCACGCTATTGGGCTATGGGATCGCGAATATCTGGTTCTACGCGCTAGGCGCGGTGTATGCCCTCGCGGCAGGCGGCGGCGATGCGCTTCTGACCATTGCGCTGGCCCAGGCGGCGGGCGGGATTGCGCTGCTGCTGATTCTCGTCGATGAAGTCGATAACGCCTTCGCCGATATCCATTCGGCCGCCGTCTCCACCGGCACATTTTGGGCGCGGGCCAGCGTGCCGTTGTTGTCGGCGGGGTTCGGCGCGTTGTGCACACTGGTCGCGTTGCTCGTGCAGATGGGCAAGTACCAGAACTTCCTGCTGCTGATCGGCTCGGTGTTCGCGCCGTTATTCGGCGTGGTGCTGGCGGACCATTTCATTCTGCGCAAACGCCGTATCGATGTGGCCGCGCTCGCCGACTTGCGCGGCGCGTACGGCTTTTCGGGTGGCTGGCACGTGAGCGGGTTTGTCGCGTGGGTGCTGGGAATTGCGGCCTATCACGCGATCAACAATTGGCTGCCGAACCTGGGTGCGACACTGCCGTCGCTGGTGATCGGAGCGCTGGCCTATCTGGCGCTGGCCTCTCGCCGCCGGGGAGAAATGCGGTCGTCGTCGACTTGAAGAAACCTCTGGCCGGAAGCGAGGCGTTCGCCGCCTCGCTCGGTTTGAAACCGTTTGAAACGCTTATCCGTTGATCACATCCGCGCCCTTGGGCACGACGAACTTGAACGCGTCGCTTTTCAGCGGCGGGTTCTTCTGGATATTTGAGAACGTCAGCAAGGTCACGTTGCCGAAGACATCGTGCAATTCCATCGCTTCCAGATTGCCGTCCCGGAAGCCGATGCCAACCTGCTGGAATTGCGTGTCCTGCGCTTTCGGAGTCAGTTCAAGCCAGTCGATGCCATCTTTCACGCCCGCGTCGCGCAACGTGAAATTCTTGTCGAGATCGTTGCTGCCGAAGAGAATCGCCGCCGGGCTTGCGCCGAGCGCATTGCCCAGCGTGCGGACGGTGACCTGGTTCAAGTCCTTGTCGTAGACATAGAGCTTGTCGCCGTCGGCCTGCAACAATTGCGCGTAGGGTTTCTCATACGACCAGATGAACTTGCCCGGCCGTGCAAACGTGAAGGTTCCGCTCGACACGCCCGTGACCTGCGGCATTGCACCCGGAGTCGCCGATGCCGCCTTGCTCGGCGCCTTCACCTCGCGCTGCACGAACATGCCGTGCGCCGAATGAACCTGCGCGACAAACGCCTTCAACTGCTCGGTGCCGCTGGCAAACGCGTGGGACGCCATCAGCATGGAAGCGCCAAGCACCACTGCGCGATAAAACGACTTCAAACCGTACTGCATAGACTCAATTCTCCAAGTTTCATTCGGCTTCGCGCGCTGGCACAAGGATTTCGCGATTGCCATTCGATGACATCGTCGAGACCACGCCCGAATTTTCCATTTGTTCGAGCAACCGCGCTGCCCGGTTATAGCCTATCCGCAAGTGCCGCTGCACAAGGGAGATGGACGCGCGGCGGTTCTTGATCACAATCTCGACGGCCTGGTCGTAAAGCGGATCGGCTTCGCCCTCGCCGCCCGCCGCTGCGCCTGCGGGCCCGTCTTCGCTCTCGCCGGTCACGCCGCCTTCGAGAATTCCTTCGATGTAATTCGGCTCGCCCTGCTCCTTGAGCTTGTTCACCACGCGATGCACTTCCTCGTCCGATACGAACGCGCCGTGAATGCGCACCGGCACGCCGGAACCTGGCGGCAGGTAAAGCATGTCGCCCATGCCCAGCAGCGATTCGGCGCCCTGCTGGTCGAGAATGGTCCGCGAGTCGATCTTCGATGAAACCTGGAACGCCATCCGGGTAGGCACGTTGGCTTTGATCAGCCCGGTAATCACGTCCACCGATGGCCGCTGCGTCGCGAGAATCAAGTGAATCCCAGCCGCACGCGCCTTTTGCGCAATCCGCGCGATCAGTTCTTCGACCTTCTTGCCGACCACCATCATCAAGTCGGCGAGCTCGTCGATCACCACCACGATGGTCGGCAAGCGGTTCAATGGCTCCGGCTCGTCCGGCGTCAGGCTGAACGGATTGGGAATCTTCTCTTCGCGTTTCGTGGCTTCGTCGATCTTGTGATTGAAACCCGCGAGATTGCGCACGCCCATCTTGCTCATCAGCTTGTAGCGGCGTTCCATCTCGGCCACCGCCCAGTTCAGCGCGTGGCCCGCTTGCCGCATGTCGGTGACGACCGGGCAAAGCAGATGCGGAATGCCTTCGTAGACGCTCATTTCGAGCATCTTCGGATCGATCAGGATCATGCGCACTTCGTCGGCGCTTGCCTTGTACAGCAGCGACAGGATCATCGCGTTGATGCCGACCGACTTGCCCGAACCGGTCGTGCCGGCCACCAGCAAGTGCGGCATTTTCGCGAGATCGGCGCACACCGGCTTCCCGCCGATATCCTTGCCCAGGCCCATGGTCAACGGCGAAGCGGCATCGGCGTAGACCTGCGAGCCGAGAATCTCCGACAAACGCACCGTCTGGCGGCGCGGGTTCGGCAATTCAAGCGCCATGAAATTTTTGCCCGGAATCGTTTCGACCACGCGAATGGATACCAGCGACAACGAACGCGCCAGGTCCTTCGCCAGCCCGACGATCTGCGAACCCTTCACGCCCGTGGCAGGCTCGATCTCGTAGCGCGTGACGACCGGCCCCGGATACGCCGCGACCACGTTCACTTCGACGCCGAAATCCTTGAGCTTTTTCTCGATCAGGCGTGACGTGTATTCGAGGGTATCGGCGGAGATGGTTTCCTTCACTTCCGGCGCGGCGTCGAGCAGCGCAAGCGGCGGCAAAGTGGAATCGCCGGGGAGATCGGTGAAAAGCGGCACCTGCTTTTCTTTTTCCACACGCGCCGATTTCACCGGTGCGACCGGCGGCACGATCAGGACCGGCTCCTGTTCTTCGATTTTCACGCGCCCGCGCACGACCTTGCCTTCGCGCTTGACCGCCGCCTCGACGCCCGCTTTCCGGTCACGGCCCGCCTCGCGGCGCAAGCGCGCGCCCGTGATGGTCGCCATGATGCCGTCGCCGGTTTTTTCGCAGACCGACAGCCAGGAAAAGTTGAAATAGAGCGATAAGCCAATCGCCAGCGCGATCAGCAAGAACAGCGTCCCGCCGGTGAAACCGAGCGCATGGGACACGCCGTGTGCAACCGCCTCGCCCACCACGCCGCCTGGCGAATTCGGCACCTGGATCTTGCCCTTGAGCGACCACATGCGTAACGCCTCGATGCCGTCGCTTGCGAGTAGCACGAGTACGAACGCGAACGCCTGGAAGAGCCAGGTCCGGTCCTTTTGCGGTTCATCGGCGGCGGGTTCGTGATGCGTGATCCGCCGATAATTCGCCACGATAAGCCGCCCAAGCAACACGATCCACCAGTACGCCGAGAGGCCAAAAAGCAGCAACAGGATGTCCGACGTCCACGCGCCGACGCGCCCTGCCCAATTGGCGATCTGGTCAACTTGCGCCGCATGCGTCCAGCTTGGGTCGTGCGTGCTGTAGCTGACCATCGCCATCAGCAGGAACACGCCAAGCGCGACCTGCAGAATCCAGCGAATCTCGGTGAAAAGTCGCGACATGCGATGCGGCAATGCCTGCGCATTTGCTGAATAGGTAGCTTTTGCCATTGATCCGTAAGGCTTTTTGATCCGCTGCGCCGGGCGCAACGGATCGACAGAAACGATGCGTGCATTGTAAACGCTGCGTTGGGATGAACGAGCAAAATCGGTCGGGTGTTGCACGCTGTAACACTCGGGTTACATACCGCAGGAGTCCCAAGCCGCGCGCGCACGCTATGGCGGCCATTGAAAGGATCACTGAGCAGGCGTTATGACGGGCCTTTATAATGGCGCATTCGCACCTAATTACAGGTCATCGGCAAAACCCGCTCCGGCACGTGGTCCGCTTTGCGGGGCGCCTCGCGCAGCAACAATTACCGTTTCACTGTTTCGCGAGCGATGCCGAGATGAGCCAGTTGAACGTGAAGTTCAGCGGTTCGGCCCTAACCACAATGGATTGCTCTCATGTCAGCGACAAAACACGCAAAAGTGTTGATTCTCGGTTCCGGCCCTGCCGGCTACACGGCCGCCGTCTACGCGGCGCGCGCCAATTTGTCGCCGCTGCTGATCACGGGCATCGCGCAAGGCGGCCAATTGATGACCACCACTGATGTCGAGAACTGGCCTGCCGACCCGCTCGGCGTCCAAGGCCCGGAACTGATGCAGCGTTTCCTTGAACATGCGGAGCGTTTCAACACAGAGATCGTCTTCGATCACATCCATACGGCCAATCTGAGCGAAAAGCCGTTTCGGCTGATCGGTGACTCGGGCGAATACACGTGCGACTCGCTGATTATCGCGACGGGTGCATCGGCGCAATATCTTGGCATGCCTTCGGAAGAAGAATTCATGGGCCGAGGCGTGTCGGCATGCGCGACTTGCGATGGTTTCTTCTACAAGAACGGCGAAGTGGCCGTGATCGGTGGCGGCAATACGGCGGTGGAAGAAGCGCTGTATCTGTCGGGCATCGCGAAGAAGGTGACCGTGATCCATCGCCGCGACAAGTTCCGCGCCGAGCCGATCCTGATCGACCGCCTGCTGGCGAAAGAAAAGGAAGGCGTCGTCGATATCAAGTGGAATCACGTCCTCGATGAAGTCACCGGCGACCAGTCGGGCGTGACCGGTTTGCGGATCAAGGACACGGAAACCGGCACGACCAGCGACGTGGCGCTGCAAGGCGTGTTTGTCGCCATCGGCCACAAGCCGAATACCGATCTGTTCACAGGCCAGTTGGAGATGAAGAACGGCTACATCATCACGAACGGCGGCTTGCAAGGTAATTCGACAGGCACGAGCATCGACGGCGTGTTTGCTGCTGGCGACGTGCAGGATCATATTTATCGCCAGGCTATTACCAGCGCTGGCACGGGCTGCATGGCCGCGCTCGACGCCCAGCGCTATCTCGAAAGCATTCACCAGAACCCGGCAGTGCGTTCGATGAGCGCAGAAGCGGAGCGGTAAATCGGTGCAGAGGCTATCAGGAGCGACCGTTCCCCGCGCCCCTGAATAGCCAATTGTGACTTTGAAATGCCGGCCATGATCCTCTGGATCGGCCGGCATTTTCGTTTTAAGGCCGATTTTCGGCGCAAGCAAAACATCGACATCGCGCGCTCTTGCTGATTCCCGTGTTAAAAAGGGTTTCTGGCGCGGTCGATACCCGTTCCGCCGCCCTGCATTTCCATCTGCCGTGCAATGCCCAAGAACCTTCCACATCCGAACGAACCCAGGCTGAAAGCCCGGCGCGAGCAAGCGCCGAGC
>NZ_JBAUSA010000791.1:0-9798 GCF_049581465.1 Caballeronia sp.
ATATTCTCAGGCTGCGATCGCGCGCAGCAGCTCGGTTTCGACCTGGATTTGCGTCCGGTTGTCGGATAGGAATTTGCCGTCGAGCAGGAACACGTCTTCCACGCGTTCGCCAAGCGTATTGATCCGCGCCGCGTGGACGCCGATCCGGTGCTGGGCCAGAACCCGCGCGATCGAATAAAGGAGGCCCTGCCGGTCGTTAGCCGATACGGACAGGATGTAATACTGACCACGCTCGTCGGGACGCAAATCCACGCGCGGTGTGATCGGAAAAGTGCGCACAAGCCGCGAAACGCGTCCCATTGACGGCTCCGGCAAGATGCCCTCGGCTTTCAGCAGCATACTCAACTGCTGTTCGACAAGATTCGCAATGTCGCGATAATGCCCGTCATGGTCCGGATGCGCGACCAAAAAATTGTCGAGCGCGTAGCCATGACGCGTAGTCGTGACCCTCGCATCGAGCACGGAAAGGCCGTTTTTATCGAAATAGGCGCAGATTCCGGCGAACAAGTCGGCCCGGTCCTGCACGTACACGAGCACCTGCAGCGCAGCGCCGATTGGCGACGGCCGCGCGCGCACGATCGGTTCAGCGCTCTCTACATGCTTATAGAGCACGCGCGTTTGCCAAGCGATGTCCGCGGCATCGTGGCGCAGGAAGTAGCCTACGTCGAGCTTGTCCCACAGCGCCTTCTCCGCGTTTTCGGGCACGGTTTCCAGGCGGAGAAGGGCGAGTGCGTCTTTCTGGCGCGATTTCAGTTGCGAATGCGCGTGCAGTTCGGCGCCCCCAAGCACGGCCCGCGTCGCCCGGTACAGGTCTTCGAGCAACTTGCCTTTCCATGCGTTCCAGACCTTCGGACTGGTGCCGCGGATATCGGCGACGGTCAGCAAGTACAGCGCGGTCAGGCGGCGCTCGGTTTTCACTATCGATGCGAATTGCTTGATGACTTCCGGATCGCTCGTGTCCTGCTTCTGCGCGACCTGGCTCATCGTCAGATGCTGTTCGACCAGCCAGACGACCAGGTCGCTGTCATCCGCTTCCATGTCGTGGTCGCGACAAAAACGGCGCGCGTCCGCCATGCCGAGCGTGGAGTGATCGCCGCCGCGGCCTTTCGCTATATCGTGGAAAAGCGCCGCCACGTACAACACCCACGGGCGCTCGAAATTGCCCATCAACTGGCTGCAAAACGGATATTCGTGCGCATGCTCGGCCATCGTGAAACGGCGGATATTGCGCAACACCATCAGGATGTGCTGGTCGACGGTGTACACGTGATACAGGTCGTGCTGCATCTGTCCGACAATGCGCCGGAAGTTCAGCAGGTAGCGCCCGAGCACGCTCGTCTGGTTCATCAACCGAAACGCGTGCGTGATGCCCTCGGGCTGCTGGAGGATCTCCATGAACCGGCGCCGGTTTTCGGGCGAACGCCGCCAGCCGCGATCCATCACGTCGCGCGCGTTGTAGATGGCGCGCAGCGTGCGCGCCGACAAACCCTTCACGCCGCGTGTCTGTTCGTACAGCAGGAATGCTTCGAGGATCGCGCTGGGTTCGCGCGCGAAAATATCGTCGCTGGTGATTTCCAGCATGCCCTGCTTTTCCACGAAACGTTCGTTGATCACGCGCGTGATGCCGCTCGTCGATGGAAATAGTTGCGCTTCCACGTTCTGGATCAGGATGGTCGCGAGTTGCGTCACGGCTTTCGCGGCCCAGTAGAAGCGGCGCATGAGCTGTTCGCTCGCGCGCTTGGTGGCCGTTGCCTTGTAGCCGAGACTTTCCGCGAGCGCCGTTTGCAGGTCGAATACGAGAATGTCCTGGCGACGCCGCGCGACCACATGCAGCCGCGCGCGCAGCGTCTTGAGAAAGCCTTCATTGCGGCGCAGTTCGCTCGCTTCGCGCTCGGTGATGAGGCCGCGCGAATCGAGTTCGCGCCAGCTACTACCGAAACCCGCCGCTTGCGTGATCCATAAGATCAGTTGCAGGTCCCGCAGACCGCCCGGACTTTCCTTCACGTTGGGCTCGAGGCTGTACGGAGTGTCCTGATATTTGGCGTGACGCTGGCGCATTTCCAGCACCTTGGCCTGGAAGAACGCGCGCGGGTCGAGCGTCTGTTGATAGCGTCGCGTAAATTCGGCGAAAAGTTCGCTATTGCCAACAATGCGGCGCGCTTCAAGCAGTGACGTCAGCACGGTGATGTCGTTGCTCGCTTCATCGATACATTGCGACACGGAGCGCACGCTGCTGCCAATCTCAAGTCCGAGATCCCACGCCATGCCGATCAGCTTTTCGATGCGCGCCGTCAGCAAATCATTACCGGACTCCGCGGTGGGCGCTTCGCTATCGGGCAGCAAAACGAGGATATCGATGTCCGAGTAGGGCGCGAGTTCGCCGCGCCCGTAACCGCCAACAGCTACCAATGCCGCCGATGCTGGCATCGCGCAGGCTTCCCAGGCTCCCGTGAGCGCTTCGTCAGTGGCGCGTGCGAGAGCGTGCATCAGGCCATCGACATTGGTCGCGCTCTCGAAGCGCTCGACCAACGCGGCCTTCGCGGTCTTGTACGAGGCTTTCAGCAAATCGGCACGAAGCGGGGCGTCGGCGGGTACGCTCATGGGCAGGCGGTTCGTTCGTTCAGTGTGGATAGGTGCCGGCGAGCGTCTGCTACGCCGGCTTTCACGTACAGCCGTTGTCCGGCGGCAAGGCCTAGCGCCTGGGCCGCGCCCGGCGCGAGGCGTCAATCTCATCATGCGGCGCGCAGGCGTCAGGTTTCGCCTGCAACGCTTAGAACGGGAGTGCTTAAGAGCGTCTTGCCGGGTCTTTCGTCGTCTTGCAATGTCTTTGGGGACTTCAGGCGCCCCAAGCCGCGCGGCGCTTCGAAGAATCGGCAATCAAGTACAACACAAAGCGCCAATCCCCGGTGCGGCGACGGTCCAAGCGCCGACGTGACCTTCCATTCCTATTTTCAGGACCGGCCGGCGAGCCAGGCCGATAAAAATACCGCCCGAATCAAGCAGTCGCCGCGATCAACTCCGATGGTTTCTGCGTCCCGGCCGATACGGTCAAGACGTCATACCCGGTCGGCGTCACCAAAACGGTATGTTCCCATTGCGCCGACAGGCTGCGGTCGCGCGTTTTCACGGTCCACTGATCGGGCATGGTGCGGATATCGCGCCGCCCAGCGTTGATCATGGGCTCCACGGTGAAAATCATGCCGGCCTCAAGTTCGATGCCCGTTCCCGCTCGCCCGTAATGCAGCACTTGAGGGTCTTCATGGAACACCTTGCCCACGCCGTGACCGCAGTATTCGCGCACGACGCTGTAACCCTGCGCTTCGGCATGCTTCTGGATTGCATGGCCGATATCGCCGAGATGCGCGCCCGGCTTTATCTGGTCGATCCCAAGCCACATGCAGTCGAAGGTCGTCTGAACCAGTCGCTTGGCGAGAATCGAGCCTTCGCCCACGATGAACATCCGGCTGGTATCGCCGAAGTAGCCTTCCTTGATCACCGTAATGTCTATATTCAGCGCATCGCCGTTCTTCAGCGTCTTGTCTCCGGGAATACCGTGGCAGATCACGTCGTTCAACGAGATGCAGGTGGCCTTCGGATAGGGCGGATAGCCGGGCGGCTGGTAATTCAGCGGCGCCGGCACGGTACCCTGGACGTTGGTCATGTACTCATGGCACAGACGGTCGAGTTCACCGGTTGTCACGCCCGCGACGACGAGCGGCGTAACGAAGTCGAGCACTTCGCTGGCGAGCCGGCAGGCAATGCGCATCTGCGCGATATCGTGGTCGTTTTTCAGCGTTATGGACATGACTTGGAAAGAAAATACGTGTAGGAAGGCCGTGGCGCCAAAGCGGCATTATCGCACCTAATAGGGCTCGCCGCACCCGGGCGGGCGGTCGCCGGAGCATCCGGCAGCGTGTTTCAAAGACCGGACGCCCGTTGGGTGGGGCAGCCCTGCGGGGCGGAGCCATCAGGCAGGCGCGCGGGGAGATCCCCATGCACGCTCGGCAGGCGCGGGACCGGCCGAGCGCCGCGTCAGCCGGTACATTCTCCTTCCGGTTCCAATCCACGGGCAGCTTGAGCCGCCCAGTTCGGCCGTGATATACTCGCTGGCTAAGTCTGCATCCACTTTGTGATCTTTTGTGCAATGAGACTTTTCCCGGAAATAGGACGCAAAAGCCGAGGCCGAAGCTCGCCAAAGCGGCTCTGTCCTAAAAAAGGTAAAAGCCCGTTGTAAGAGAAAAAGAAGATCGACAGAGGTAGTCGCCAACGATCGGACTTGAATCGCAAGCCAGCGCACCCAGGGTGTCCGGCGCCCCGGAAGTTTCAAGCGAAACACGGGGCGCCCGATGCGGCAGCCGGCTTAAGACCTAACCCTCGCGGAGAAATCTCATGGCAGTAACAATGCGTCAAATGCTGGAAGCCGGTGTCCACTTCGGTCACCAAACGCGCTTCTGGAACCCGAAGATGGCCCCCTTCATCTTCGGTCATCGCAACAAGATTCACATTATCAACCTCGAAAAGACGTTGCCGATGTACAACGACGCGCTGAAGTACGTGCGTCAACTGGCAGCAAATCGCGGAACGATTTTGTTCGTCGGCACGAAGCGTCAATCGCGCGACACCGTTGCTGAAGAAGCGCAGCGTGCCGGCATGCCGTTCGTGAACGCACGCTGGCTCGGCGGCATGCTGACCAACTTCAAGACGCTGAAGGTATCGATCAAGCGCCTGAAGGACATGGAAGCAGCGCTGGAAGCAGGCGAAACCGAACGCATGAGCAAGAAGGAAGCGCTCTTGTTCGAACGCGAAATGGCCAAGCTGGTGAAGTCGATTGGCGGCGTGAAGGACATGGGCGGCATCCCGGACGCAATTTTCGTGGTCGACGTGGGTTACCACAAGATTGCCGTCACCGAAGCCAAGAAGCTGGGCATTCCGGTTATCGCGGTTGTCGACACGAACCACTCGCCGGAAGGCATCGACTACGTGATCCCGGGTAACGACGACGCCAGCAAGGCCGTCATGCTCTACACGCAAGGCGTGGCTGACGCGATCCTGGAAGGCCGTTCGAACGCAACGAACGAAGTTGTGCAGGCTGTGCGCAGCGGCGAAGGCGACGACTTCGTCGAGGTCAACGCGGAAGCGTAAGCCACTGTTTTAGACGCCGATGTTTCCGGCAAAAAAGGGGGCTTTGCGAAAGGCCCCTTTTTTTTAATCGGACAACGGTGACCCATTCTTGCCGCGGGCGGTATCCGCCGGTGGCGCATGTGAATCGTGCGACCCGTCTACAACACGGCCCAGCACAGACTCAAGGAGCAGACGATGGCGGCAATTACCGCAAGCATGGTGGCAGAACTGCGCGCAAAGACCGACGCGCCCATGATGGAATGCAAGAAGGCGCTCACCGAGGCCGAAGGCGACCTGGAGCGCGCGGAAGAACTACTGCGCGTGAAGCTCGGCAATAAGGCGAGCAAGGCGGCATCGCGCGTGACGGCTGAAGGCATCGTGTCGGCACATATCGCCGATGGCGTGGGCGTGCTGGTCGAATTGAACTGCGAAACCGACTTCGTCGCGAAGAACGACGACTTCCTGGGTTTCGGCAAGACGGTGGCTGAACTCATCGCGAAAAACAATCCGGCCGACGTCGCCGCTCTGTCGGCCCTGCCGATGGACAGTTCGACCGTCGACACCGTGCGTCTCGCGTTGATCGGCAAAATTGGCGAAAACGTGTCGGTTCGCCGCTTCGTGCGTTATGAATCCGCCAACAAGCTGGCTTCGTATCTTCACGGTACGCGCATCGGCGTGCTGGTCGAGTTCACGGGCGCGGACGAGCAGGTCGGCAAGGACGTTGCCATGCACGTTGCGGCCATGAAGCCTGTGTCGTTGTCGTCGGACGAAGTGCCGGCTGAATTGATCGCGAAGGAGCGCAGCATCGCCGAGCAAAAGGCCGCTGAATCGGGCAAGCCGGCTGAAATCGTCGCCAAGATGGTCGATGGCAGCGTGCAGAAGTACCTCAAGGAAGTATCGCTGTTGAACCAGCCGTTCGTTAAGAACGACAAGCAGACGATCGAGCAGATGTTGAAGGCGGCGAGTGCATCGGTGCAGAAGTTCGCACTATTCGTAGTCGGCGAAGGCATCGAAAAGCGTACGGACGACTTCGCCGCCGAAGTGGCCGCGCAAGTTGCAGCAGCAAAGCAGGGCTAAACCCCCAGGCGGGCGGCCAAGCGCTTCGATCGGAAGCGCGTGATTCGCGTGTGATGTGTGAATCGCGTGATCGAAGCGTCTGGCCACCGTCAACAGAAGTAAAAGCGCAGTAAAAGCGCAGTAAAAGCATCCGGATGCGGGCCCGGAGTTCCCCATCGCGGGAGCGTCCGCCTCGCACCTTCGTGGCGGCCAGCAGTGCGCGGAAGCAGAAAAAAGGGGTTAACCCTTAATTTTGTCGCAGCCCTGGTCAATATCGGAAGCTTGCCGTACTTATCGTTTCACCCCTACAGTTCTACGTTGTTGCATTCCCCCTTGGCGCGAAACGGAATCTCATATGCCCACAGCCTACAAACGCGTACTCCTCAAACTCTCCGGCGAAGCCCTCATGGGTGACGATGCCTTCGGCATCAATCGCGCGACAATAGAAAGGATGGTGGCAGACGTCGCGGAAGTGGTGGGCATGGGTACGCAGCTTGCGGTCGTTATCGGCGGCGGTAATATTTTCCGCGGCGTCGCGGGCGGTGCGGCCGGCATGGACCGGGCGACAGCCGATTACATGGGGATGCTCGCCACCATGATGAATGCGCTCGCACTGCAGGATGCGATGCGCCACGCGGGTATTGAAGCGCGCGTGCAGTCGGCGCTGCGCATGGACCAGGTGGTCGAGCCGTACATTCGTCCGCGCGCGATCCGTCAACTGGAAGAGGGCAAGGTGGTTATTTTCGCGGCAGGCACCGGCAATCCGTTCTTTACAACGGACACGGCCGCTGCGCTTCGCGGATCGGAAATCGGCGCGGAAGTCGTGTTGAAGGCGACGAAAGTGGATGGCGTGTATTCCGCTGATCCAAAGAAAGACTCAAGCGCCACGCGCTACAGCACGATCAGCTTCGACGAAGCGATCGGCAAAAACCTGCAGGTCATGGACGCGACGGCATTTGCGCTGTGCCGCGACCAGAAGTTGCCTATCCGCGTGTTTTCGATCAATAAGGCGGGTGCGCTCAAGCGCATTGTCCAGGGCGAAGACGAAGGTACGCTAGTCCACGTGTAAACTCTCGCGGTGACCGAGGGCGGGGCGTTAGTGCACAAGCACTGCGCCGCTATCGCCTGCACTGCAATGAATCAAGTCTGGAGGCTGAAATGAGTGTGGCTGACATCAGGAAGAACGTCGACCAAAAGATGCAGAAGTCGATCGAAGCGTTCAAGAACGACCTCGCCAAGATCCGCACGGGTCGCGCGCATACGGGATTGCTCGACCATATCCAGGTCGATTACTACGGCTCGATGGTACCCATTTCGCAAGTCGCGAACATGACGCTGATCGACGCCCGTACGATCGGCGTGCAGGCGTGGGAAAAGAAGATGGTGCCCGTGGTGGAAAAGGCGATCCGGGACTCGGACCTGGGCCTGAATCCCGCGAATCAAGGCGATCAGATCCGCGTGCCAATGCCCGCGCTGACCGAAGAGCGCCGTCGCGAACTGACGAAAGTGGTGAAGAGCGAAGGCGAAAATGCCAAGATCGCGGTTCGCAACTTGCGTCGGGATGCCAACGAGCAACTCAAGAAGCTCGTGAAGGACAAGGAGATTTCCGAGGACGACGAACGGCGCGCCAGCGACGACGTCCAGAAGCTCACCGACAAGAACGTCGCGGAAATCGACAGGCTGGTCGTGTCGAAAGAAGCCGAAATCATGACCGTTTGAGACCGGAAACGGTTTCTCGCGTCGTGCCGACGCTTCACTTTGTCGATTCTAAGATTCAGCGGCCATGACCTATACCAGCTCTACCGTTCGCGTGCCCGATGTCGCGGTTGTGCCGCGCCATATCGCGATCATCATGGACGGCAACGGCCGTTGGGCGACGCAACGACGCCTGCCGCGCGTAGCGGGCCACACGCGTGGCGTCGACGCCGTGCGAGCGACGGTTGAAAGCTGCGCGCGCCAAGGCGTCGAGTTTGTCACGCTGTTCGCTTTCAGTTCGGAAAACTGGCGGCGTCCGAACGACGAGGTGTCATTTCTCATGCGCCTGTTCGTGACGGCGCTGGAACGCGAGATCGGCAAGCTGCACGCGAACGGGATTTGTCTGCGCGTCGTGGGCGACACCTCCATGTTCGACGCCCGCATCCGCGCGTTGATCCAGCGCGCCGAGACCAAGACGGCGCGCAATACGCGTTTGACGCTGACTATCGCGGCGAATTACGGGGGCCGCTGGGACATCATGCAGGCCGCGAAAAAGCTGGCGGACCAGTCCGTGCAGGAAGGCCGCGTCGTCGATGTCGACGAGTCGTCGTTCGAACAGCATCTCGCGATGGCCTACGCGCCCGAACCCGATCTCTTCATTCGTACCGGCGGTGAGCAGCGCGTCAGCAACTTCCTGCTATGGCAGCTCGCCTATACCGAATTCTATTTCACCGATACCTACTGGCCCGACTTCGACGCGGAGTCCCTGGCACGCGCAATCGAATCGTATGCCGAGCGCGAACGCCGTTTCGGCCGCACGAGCGCTCAACTCGAACCTCAATCGCAGAAGGCCGACACCCTTTCATGCTAAAGACCCGTGTCATCACGGCAGTCGTCTTGCTGGCAGTACTCCTGCCAATCACATTTTTCGCTCCGGTCGGCGCATTTGCAGCGCTGATCGCCGTAGTCGTAATATTTGCTGCATGGGAATGGGCGCGATTGCTCAAGCTGGGCGGCGCCGGCCCGATTGTGTACGCGGTTGTCGCTGGCGTGGCACTGATCGCCAGTACGCGGCTCGGTCTCGGCTACAAGCCGCTGTACGAGATGGCTGCCATTTTTTGGGTGCTCGCGGGCCCGTTCGCCTTGCTGCGCAAGCCTGTGCTGGCTGCCGGCCCGTGGCGCGCGTTCCTGTTGTTTGCGGGCGTAATTACGTTCGTGGCGTGCTGGCATGCGCTGGTGGCGGCGCGTTCGGTGGGCGTGGCGTTCGTTCTATCGCTTCTCCTAGTCGTCTGGCTGGCCGACATAGGCGCATACTTCGCCGGAAAAGCGTTGGGTCGTCACAAGCTCGCGCCGTCGATCAGCCCCGGCAAGACTTGGGAAGGAGCGGTGGGCGGCTGGCTGGCGGTGATGATTGTCGGCTCGCTGGCGGCCGTTACGCTGGTTTTCACGCCGACGCTCTTTACTGCGCTGGTTCATCATAGTGGATGGGCCCGCGCGTTGGCGTCACTGACTGTGCTGACCGTATTCAGTGTGATCGGCGACTTGTTCGAGTCGCTTATGAAACGTCAGGCCGGCGTCAAGGATTCGAGCGGATTGCTGCCGGGGCATGGCGGCGTGCTCGACCGGATCGACGCATTGTTGCCGGTATTGCCGATCGCAGTTTTGTTACTCAGCTAGTCGGCTAAAGAAGGATTTATGCAAAAACGTCTGACTCTGCTCGGGTCCACGGGCTCAATCGGCGAAAGCACGCTCGATGTCGTGGCGCGCCATCCCGACCGCTTCAAGGTCTACGCGCTGAGCGCGCATCGCAACGGCGACAAGCTCGTCGATCAGTGCGTGCGCTTCGAGCCCGAAGTGGCTGTCGTCGGCGATGCGGATACTGCCGCTCGCGTCGAGGCAGCGCTGCGCGCCAAAGGCTTGCGGACC
>NZ_JBAUSA010000792.1:0-1726 GCF_049581465.1 Caballeronia sp.
ACACTCTCGCCGGCTCGTCGGCCGCCGAGACGGCCACGAGGGAGCGCAGCACTGTGTCGTCAGCCTGGCAGCTGCGCACCAGCTTCGTCTCGAGCGGGCCGGGCGGGGGTGAGCGTTGATGGGTCTGTTTGTGTTGGGTGCGGTTGGTCACTTGGCGGAGGGACGCGGGCAGATGGGAACGTCGTTGAGTTTTCATTTGTTCTTCGCGGTGCTGGGGGTTGGGTTGCCGTTGATGATGTTGACCGCGGAGGGGATGTATCTGCGTACCGGTGATCCGACGTGGCGGGCGTTGGCGCGTCGATGGTCGAAGGTGTTCGCGATCCTGTTCGCGGTCGGGGCGGCTTCGGGGACGATCATCAGCTTTGAACTGGGGCTCTTGTGGCCGCGGTTCATGGCATTCGCTGGCGGCATCATCGGTTTGCCGTTTTCGCTGGAGGGTGCGGCATTCTTTATCGAGGCGATCTTCGTCGGCATTTATCTGTACGGGTGGGATCGGCTGTCTGCTCGGACGCACTGGCTGTCAGGGATCCCGATCGCCCTCGCCTCCGCGGCGTCGGCGTTCTTTATCGTGACCGCGAACGCGTGGATGAACGTGCCACGTGGCTTTGAGCTCGTGCACGGCCGGGTGACGCACGTCAACGTGCTGGCGGCGATGTTCAACCCGGCTTGGGCGACCGAGACCTCGCATATGGTGCTCGGTGCTTATCTAGCGACCACTTTTGGCGTCGCTGCCGTCTATGCCGTTGGGATGCTGCGAGGCCGCCGCGACTCCTATCACCGCAAAGCGATCACGGTGTCGCTGGCGATCGCGGCGATCATCGCTCCGTTGCAGCTCGGGGTCGGCGATCTACTCGGCCGGACCGTGGCCCAGCACCAGCCGGCAACGCTCGCCGCGATCGAGGGCGTGACCCACACAGAGACGGGCGCCGGTCTCAACGTTGGCGGGATCCCGCTGCCGGGCCACGCCACCACCGTCTTCAACGTCAAGGTTCCGAACCTGCTGAGTCTGCTCGCGTATGACAAGCCCAATGCGCGTGTGCGGGGGCTGGACACGTTCCCGAAGGCGGATCGCACACCGCTCGCGGGGCCGACACGTCTGGCGTTCATCGGGATGGTCGGGATCGGAACGGGGCTGGTGCTCGTGAGCCTCTGGTACTGGCTGCGCCGCCGCCGCAATGGCCCCGGTCCGGAAGACCGGTTCACGCTGATGGCGTTGGCCGCCGCTGGGCCGCTGGCGTTCGTGGCCAACGAGCTTGGCTGGCTGGTGAGTGAGTTCGGACGCCAACCATGGGTCGTCTACGGAGTGTTTCGCACCTCGAAGGCGATCACGACGGCATCCGGTCTGGGCGCCACATTCGCCGGGTTCACGGTGCTCTATATCGCGCTCAGCGCGGTGACGGTGTGGGGCGTGCGACGAGTATCAACCGGGACCCCAGAGCCATCGTCGAGCCCAATCGTGAGAGCGGCCTGAGTATGAGCCTGCCCGCCCTGATCGCGATCGGAGTCGGCCTCACCCTGACCACGTACGCCATCTTTGGCGGAGCCGACCTCGGCGCCGGGATCCTCTACCTGACCTCCGGCAAAAGCATCGAGCAGCGTACCGCGATCGCGGGCGCGATCGGACCCCTGTGGGAAGCAAACCACGTCTGGTTGATCTTCACGATCACGATCCTGTTCTCCGCTTTCCCAAGCGGATTCGCGGCCCTCGGAACCGTTCTCCTGGCGC
>NZ_JBAUSA010000793.1:0-3050 GCF_049581465.1 Caballeronia sp.
GGCTCGCTGATCGCCCTCGATACCGCCGCGCGCTTTCCCTTGCGCGTCACGAAACTGGCCCTGCTAGCCACCGCTTTTCCGATGACCGTGTCCGACACGCTGCTCGACGCCGCGCGCGATCGCGAGGCTGACGCGATCGAGATGGTGAACGAGTGGTCCCATTCCTCGATCGCTGCAAAGCCCTCCTGCCCCAGCCCGGGTTTCTGGCTTCATGGAGCGAACCAGCGCTTGATGGAGCGCGTGGCCGAGCGCGGCGAAGCGCAGCTCTTTCACACCGATTTCAGCGCATGCAACGACTACCGGGACGGCATGGAACGCGCAGCAGCACTGCAATGTCCCGTCCAAGTGATTGCTGGCCGCCGGGATGCCATGACGCCACCGCGCGCCGCACACGCGCTGATTGGCGCAATGAAACAGGCGCGCGTTACGGTCGACGCGATCACGCTCGACGCGGGACATGCCTTGATGAGCGAGCAACCCGATGCAACGCTCGCCGCGTTATTCAGCTTCGCGACACGGTCCGCTTGATCCGCCAAGCTCTAGGACGATCTTAAGCGGCCGCGCGGCGGGCCGCTATCAGCCGAATGGGAGGGGTCACCAAAATAGCCGCTCGCGCAGTTGCATGGGGGCGTCGATCGCCGGAAAATGAATCAGGACGCGCCCCGTTTCAATCCGGGCGAAAAGGAGTCTGTCATGGCTGAAACCGCACATTCGGATCACTTTGCGAATTTCGCGGAGTTCTATCCGTATTACCTTGCCGAACATCGCAACGTGGCGTCGCGCAGGCTGCACTTCATCGGCTCGCTGGGCGTGATCGGCTTCCTCGCAATGGCACTGGCAACCGGCGACTGGATGTGGCTCCCCGCCGCGATAATTTGTGGCTACGGCTTCGCGTGGATCGGCCATTTCTTTTTCGAAAAGAATCGCCCCGCCACATTTCGGCATCCTTTTTATAGCCTGATGGGCGACTGGGTGATGTTCAAGGACATTTGCATTGGCCGGGTTTCGCTTTAGGGCGCCCCGCCTGAACGTCTTGATCTGGCTGTTTTAAGCCGGCTGATGCGGCATCGAAGTCGGTTCGTGCGCTTCACGCCCGGCTTCCTGACGCGCCGCGGCGCGCTCTGTCAAAAGCGTGGCGAGCGTGATGTCCAGCTTTTCGTTGTCCAACGCGTTCATCAGTGCCGCCCGATCGATACGCGAAGTATCGAGACGCAACTGATAATCCAGCTCGTCGCGCTCAACAACAAAGAGGTCAAAGAGCCTCGCCACGGTAATTTGCTGCGGGTTTGCAATCAGCACGTAACGCGGCACGCGCAGATTCTCCAGGCGCGCAACCCAGTCGAGCGCGTCGAGCTTGCGAATGAGACGCATGGACGTATCCATGTCGCATCGCAACATCTTCGCCAGTTCCAGTCCTGTGAAACCCGGCGCCCCGGCTTCCCGCGCTTCGGCAAGACGCGCGAGCAACTCGAGTACGTCGAGGAAATCGCTGCCGGGAAAGTCCGATCGATGAAACTGGCCGATCCGGATAGCCGGTACCGCCGACGCCACCATCGCGCCGATCAGCGTGATCATCCAGCACAGATAAACCCACAGCAGGAACACCGGCAACGCGGCAAACGCCCCATAGACGGCCGTATAGGTCGGGATGCTGCGCACGTAATAACCGAAGCCCCGCTTCACAATGTCAAACGCGATTGCCGCGACCAACCCGCCGATCGCCGCGTCGCGCCACGCGACCTTGCAGTTCGGCAGGAACACATAGAGCATCGTGAACGCGACCACCGTGAACGGGATCGTGGCGCTGGCTAGCGCCCATTCGACCACGGGCGGCATCAAATTGTGGGAGCCGGCAAATGCGACGGATTGCGCGAAAAGGTAGGACGAAGTTGACAGGCTGATACCGAAAAGAATCGGGCCGAGCGTGATGATGGCCCAGTAGACCAGCACGCGCTGCGCCAGCGGGCGCGATTTACGCACCCGCCAGATCACATTGAACGCCGATTCGACCGTCATCATGGTCATCACCGACGTCACGAACAAAATCATCATGCCAACCGTCGTCAGCCCTTTGGCCTTCGATGCAAACTGGTTCAGGTATTTGAAGATCTGGCTGTTAATCTGCGACGGCATGAGATGCGCGGCGAGAAAATCCTGCAACGACGCCTGGAACGAAGCGAAGATCGGAAACGCCGTAAACAGCGCGAACGCGACGGTCGCGAGCGGTACGAGCGAGAGCACCGTGGTGAACGTCAGGCTGCCCGCTACCTGTGCCACGCGATCCTCGCCCGTGCGGCGCGCGACGAAACCGGCGAGCCGCTTCGTGGTGTCGAGGTCGATGGGAAACTTCAGCAAGAACCTTTCTCCTTAATCCCGGTACGGCGCGATACCGCGCGGTACCGCGGGCCTGCAAGTTGGCTTGAATAGCGATCGATGCACATCATATAGCCGCGCTCGCACACCCTATCCCTATAATACCCGCTCACTGAAAAGGCCCATGAACGACATTCTCGTGCTCTATTACAGCCGCAACGGCGCCACTCGCGAGCTCGCCCAGGCGATCGCGCAGGGAGTCGATAGCGTGCCCGGCATGCAGGCGCGCGTGCGCACCGTGCCCCCCGTTTCCACCGTGTGCGAGTCGACCCAGCCCGATATCCCCGATGACGGCCCGCCCTATGCCGAAGTCCGCGACCTGGAGGAATGCGCCGGCTTGGCGCTCGGTTCGCCCACGCGCTTCGGCAACATGGCGGCGCCGATGAAATACTTCCTCGACGGCACCTCGCCGCAATGGTTGTCCGGCGCGCTGGCCGGCAAACCTGCAGCCGTGTTTACGTCTACCGGCAGCCTGCATGGCGGCCAGGAATCCACCCTGCTCTCCATGATGCTGCCCTTGCTTCACCATGGCATGCTGATCGTCGGCATTCCGTACACCGAGGCCAAGCTGACCACGACACAAAGCGGTGGAACGCCCTACGGCGCGTCGCACTTCGCCCGGGCGGACACGGCCGATCGCGGCATCTCCGCCGACGAAAAAGCGCTCGCGGCGGCGC
>NZ_JBAUSA010000794.1:0-2849 GCF_049581465.1 Caballeronia sp.
GTCGTCCACCCCGCGGCCCCATCCCGATACCAGTTGCAAGCCGACGCTCGCGCTCACGACGGAGAGGACCACGATGGGCAGCCATGAATGCATCGCCGGTTTTCCAGGGTGCCGCCACACCACGCTCAACGCGATGAGAAAGACCCATATCAGCGCGAGCGCGGTGCCGCCGACGGCGTCCGAGATGGTGAAGCGCCCGAAATACAGGCCCGAACAAGCAATGCCGATGACGATGAAGATCGTCGTGGTCGCAACCAGCGCCCTCTGCACGGGGCCCACGCGCCGGGCAAGCAGGAACGCAAGAAAGCCGTAGATCACGACCGTCCCCGCCAGGTGGTTGCCCGGGAACGGATGCGCGCCGGAGGTCAGCGCGGCCAGCGACGGGCTTTGCGTCGTGGCCTGGATCGCCAGCATCAGCAACTGCGAGAAAACGACCGCGACGAGCCAGTACGCCACACTGCGGCGGCGGCGCTCCGCCACCATCCACACGACCACCATGATCACCAGCGCGATCAGCGTCGGCACGCTGCCCAACAGCGCCACGACCGACAACACGGCATCGGCCCAGGTCGAGCGGAACGACTCCAGGAACCGGTACGTCGACATGTCCACTTGAACGAGCGGACCGCCGCGAGCGACATCGTCGAGGGTGGAAAAGAAAACCCCTGCCGATATCAGCATGAACACGGAGATGACCACGATCAGGCTGCCCGCGGGACTATTGGGATTCAACGCGCGCAACACGATGCGCCCCATTGTGCTGTGCCTGTGCGTGGCCGCCCAACTCAGGAGCTTCCAGCGCGACGAACTGGTCCAGGCGCGCGCGTGCGCAGCCAGGACGTTCGCCAGTTTGAACGTGACCCACGTCAGCGCCACGAGGATTGCTGCGATCACGACGAGCCGGAACGACACGGCCCCGGCGAGTTCGATAGAGGCGCCGAAGACGACGCCCGGAAGAATATGCACGGGCGCCCATAGCAGCGCGGAAAGAATGTTAATGGCGAGAAACCGTCCCGGCCTCATGCCGAGCATGCCGGCGACCACGGGTACGATCGCCCGCAACGGTCCGATAAAGCGCGCAAACACGACACTCTTCGCGCCGTGCTTTTCGAAGTATCGCGTCCCTGCGGCCAATACGCCCGTGTGCGTCCTGAACGGCCAGACCTGCACGATACGGTCTTTGTAACGGCCGCCGAACCAGTAGCTTGCCGCGTCGCCCGCGACCGCGCCCACGATTGCACAAACGAGTACCCAGCCCAGGTTCAGCGAACCGGTTCCGACCAGCGCCCCCGCGATGAACATGGCCGAGCTGCCAGGAATGAACGTGCCGACAAACGCGATCGATTCGAAAAATGCTGCCAGGAACACCACGGTTAGCGCCCAGGACGCATGTCCCGCTAGCAGATGCAGTAGTTTGAAATAGGCATGCTCCATCGATGGCTCCGCCTCTCTTGGTCTGGATTCTAAGCTGGTTCAGCGAGGGGCGTTGCTGTCCCCCACTTGCAGCTAACAGCACCGCCCAAACCGTGCCAGCCCCTCCGAAGAACGCGCCCTTTGATTGCAGTTTCCGCGTTTTTTGCCGTTATCTGGCACATCGAGGTTATTCAGGCGGCGCCGTTTCAAGCGCGCAGACGGCGAAAATGCTCTGTTCAATACCGACTCACCCACTTTCCTTACCCATGCCAACCGACGGTACCGCACCCGACGAAGATCTGCACCGCGCCCCGAGCGCCGCACAGCGGATCAAGCGGTGGATCTTCTCGCCACGCGGGATCGTTACGGCAGGTGCCGCGCTCGCAGCGCTTATCCTGGCGCTCTGTGCCGCCGCGCTCTGGGCGGATCGGGCCGATGCTATCGCTCGCGGCCGCGAAACCTCCGCCAACCTGATCACCGTGGTCGATCGCGACATCGCACGCAATGTGGAGATCTACGGACTCTCGCTGCGCGCCGTGGTGGATGGGATCCAGACGCCAGGCGTCATGGCGCTCGCCCCCGCCCTGCGCGACAAGGTGCTGTTCGACCGCACGACGAGCGTTCCGTTTATCGGCGATGTGCTCGTGATCGATGAAACCGGCCAGATCCTGATCGCGCACGGCAACGACACCCCGCCGGCTCACCTGGCCCAGCAGGATTTCTTCGTCGCGCAGGCACGCGCCGTCAATACGGGACTGTTCATCTCGCGGCCGTTCCGCGCGAGCAACCGAGACGACGACTGGCGCGTCGCAATGAGCCGCCGTATCGAACATGCGGACGGAAGTTTCGCGGGCATCGCCATGCTTACGGTCCGGCTCGACTACTTCGAACGTTTGCTCTCCCACCTCGAACTGGGCGCCAACGGCACCGCAACTATTTTGCAAAGCGACGGAACGCTGATGGCGCGCCAACCCTACGATGCTCGCCAGATCGGCCGAATCCTGCCGCCCGGCAAGCACCACTGGACATTCAGGCGTGACCCCAACGGTTCCTTTACCGCCCCCTCCGCAATCGATGGCGTGACACGCCTGCTCACTTTCGCGCACGTACCGGGCACGTCGTTGATCGTATCGGTGGGATTGTCGAACGACGCGCTCCTGAACCACTGGCGCCATCTTTCGGCTCTGCTCGGCGGCGCAATCCTCGCGTTGAGCGCTGTCCTGATGCTGGCGGCATGCTGGTTCGCGCGCGCACTGCGCGCGTCGCTTGCCGCCCAGTCGCGACTCGAGAAAGTGGCGTCCATCGACGGCCTGACGGGACTTTTAAACCGCCGCGCGTTCGATGAACACATCACGCGCGAATGGAAACGCAGCACCCGGTCGGGCCGGCCACTGTCGTTGTTGATGCTGGACGTCGATCAATTCAAGGCCTTCAAC
>NZ_JBAUSA010000795.1:0-2773 GCF_049581465.1 Caballeronia sp.
GTACTGGCGTATCTCGCGAAAGCTGATATGCACGAAATCTGCCCAATTGGGCGTTCGCAAGATCACGCGCACGCGCCCCGAGCTATCCACAATCTCCTCGATATGCAGAGACCGTTTGCCCACCACCCGCAATAGCCGGTGCACCTGGTCGATCGCAAGCACGGCCGTGGTCGGATCGTTGATCGCCGCCGACAGCGCTTTCAGCGCAATATCGACCAGGATGCGAAACGCGAACATAGGGTCCTGCTCCATTGTGCGTTCCGTCCCGAAAGCGACCAGTGTGCGGAGCCTTCCCTCATCGATTGCGCCAGAGTTCCCGTACAAATAAAACAAGGGTTCGTCCACAGCGACGAAATCACCCACTTGTGGTGCGAATTCGATAACTGAGTCAGTGCGCCGCGCCTTGGCCACCAGCCTTTCCAGATTCACGGCCAGAACGATGCCAGATTTGCCACGGTGACCAACAATGCGATCAGGTACGCCTCGCTCTTTGTCACGTTCGGGCGGGGTAGTTGCACCCGTAGTCGGAGCGGGGTAAACGCTCTCTATGACCGCCATCCCGTGCTTCCCGACGCTTGCCACGAGGCTTACCGGACGCAGAGATTTCGCGGCGTAGTCAATCAAGAAAAGGAACGCGACGATGGAGGCGAATCCAAATAGCGCTGCAAGGAACACTTGAAGTTGGTGTACTTCATTCTCACCCATCCAGCTTTGCGTTCTATCGGCGAACAGCATTGTGAAAACGAACAATCCCGAGATGCTACGGATGGTGTTATCGCGCAGCAGTGTCGTCGCGATGATCCGCGGGGTGTACTGCCCGCCAGCGACCTGGATTGCGACGAGCAGCGAAGCGAACGTAAATACCAGAAACGTCAGGTCTGCGGAAACGATGTCCCCGAGCAACGACCGCGCCCCAGTCATAGACAGCCCAAGAAAGCCGGTTTTCGGATCAAGGATCCCTTGCCTGATCATCCATCTGCCCAGCATTTCAGTCAGAGGTTTTACCACGGCATAGATCGCGACTGCGATGAGCGGCACAGCCCACAGCGAAGATCTTAGGTAGCTCTTTAAGCTGTACCAGCGATTCCAGTCCATGTTTGCCTTCTCCCTACGATCCATATTGCAGCGGAAACCAAGGTGTTCGCGGTTTTGCCAGGTGGCATGCAAAGGAGGCCTCCCGACCGGGCGCGCGCACGGCTGCGCTTACCCGATGGTCGCTTCCTCCGGCTGTCGTCTTGATGTCCCGCCGGTGTTCAGGCCAGCGCCGCTGAAACGGCCCAAACCACCTGCGTTTGCCGGGATGCACGAACTGCACCGGCGCTAGGTCGACAGCATCGCCTCTGTCAACACCCGCGACATCGGAGGGCCAGCACTGCCAGCAGATGAGTTGATCTGCCATTCCAGTACTGTCTGATTACGCGGGTTGAGGCCGGATTGCTACGAAAACGGATCCACCGGTCATGGGGAGTACCGCTGGCGTGGACTAGGTTACGGACACGTGAACCTTTCCGAAACAATAAGACACCTGAGCTTCCGGCCGGTCAATGAGACCTTGGTCCAACAGGTCAGGGACGCCGAGTTTCCAGGATGGCGCCTCGATGGATTCCGGAATGCCGAAGGCTGACAGGGTCCGGACGCGAGTAGGGAAGCCACGCTGATCGCGGCACCGCACCAGGGCCGCGGTCGACCCCAAAAATTTCGCTTGACGCGATTTAATCGGTTTTCGTGAAGCTGCGAATAACAATTATGGGCAACGATTTGCCAGCCGACTCGATGTCTGGATAGCCGTTACACACCTCAAAGCAGCGTAGAGGTGACGCCGGGTTCAAGGTCCGAAAAGGGGTCGATTTATGCCTTTCGCATACCTGTTGCGATCAGCGATCGATTGAGGTCTGCGTCGAACAGGGTTCGGCCCAGCTGCGGCCGTTCGCCTTCGCCGTCCGTCAGACATTCAGACGGCTGCTGTACCCAGGTAGCAGACGCTCGTTCGTCCGTCATATACGGAGCAAGTCGCTGAAAATCTGTTGAATCGGGATTAATATGTGAGGCGCATCCGTTGTATGTCGGTGAGCGCAAATTCCCGCACACCTAGCTTCCGTGCTTGAGAAGGTCCACGATTGTGTCCGCAACGACAACTTGCGGACGCGATCCATGATCCAGGATGACTTGACCTTTTTTCCCTTGCGGGTGACCCGCGGTGCTGGAGGCAAACGCAGCTTCGGCCCGGCAGACAAGCAGCGGCGGATCGATGCCTGCTTGCAACCGGGCACATCGCTGTCGGGCCTGGCCCTGAAGGCTGGGGTGAATGCTAACCAGTTGCACAAATGGGTTCGGCTGCGAGAACAGTCAAATGCCCCCTGTGAGGGGCGACATGGCGGTCGCGTCGTCAGCCTTCGTGCCGGTCGTTGGTCGTTGCGATCTATGACACAGCGCCGGTGCTGGTTTCATCACCCGCTGCGTGGTCCGTATCAGTACCGGAGCGATCGCGTGCATCGCCACGATCAGGGAAGCCGGCACGGCTGTCGGCTCAGTTGCCCAACGGCGTGAAGCTTGAGCTCGCTTGATCGGAGCACGATGCCTCACTTGTGACCGCGATAATTGCCGCATTGGGAGCGCGCTGATGTTCCGCTTCGAGGCAGACCTGAAGGTCTTCCTAGCATCGTGAACCGATCGACTTCCGGGCCGGCATCAACCCGTCGGACGAGCAGTACGCCGTCATGCGCCAGAAATATCCCCCGATGGTGCACCCGGTGGTGCGTACCCACCCCGAGAC
>NZ_JBAUSA010000796.1:0-2377 GCF_049581465.1 Caballeronia sp.
GGGCAGGGCGGTCATCAGGGGTGCAAACACTCGATGCAGCCAACCACAGTGTCATCGGCGCTCCGAACGACCCTGTGCCCGGCGGCATGCCCGGAACTTATGCTCGCCCTGTCGAACGTCGTGTACCGCGTCGTCCGGACAAGGCGGAACTCGCCGTCCTCACGGTGCTCGCTGACACGTACGGCTCGGAGATGTTGACCAATTCCTCGCTCGGCTACGTGTTGCGCATCGTCACGCGACACGGGGGCGTTGCGCTCGCGCAGCGGGTGCTGTTCGGTGAGTCCGCGGCCGATCAGCAACTGTCGGTAATGCTCACTGCGGCCCGGTTCGCGCTCACGCAGGTTTCCGCGATCTTTGTGAAGGAGTTTTTTGCCGATGCCAACTCGGTAATCGAAGGATATCGGCCTCGGCCGCCCGACGCATTCACAAGCCGAGACAGCGGGCGCAATGAGTGAAGAAGTATTAAATGATCTCCTGGTGCCGAAGTGAAGTGACGGCCGGCGATGCGCCAAACCAGATCGTGGCGTGCGCTGCTAAGCGGTTGATGCAATGCAGTTGGGCATCTCAGAGATTGCCACCCAAACCCCACTACAGAAGCCGGCCGACGGTGAACTTCGCGCAATCCATGCTACGTTTTTTTTCACCATCAAGCGCTGACACATCCGCTCCGCCATCGCGAGCAATGCCCGCAAGCCGCGCCGACGCCCCTCCGCCGATCTCAAGCCATGTAAGAGGCAAACTTCGCCTGGGTCACACCAAGTCGAAGGAACATTTCTGTATCACTTTTAAAACACCCTACGAATGCTTATGCGACCACGGTTTGAGGGCCGCAAAACAGGGATTTCAAATGGCGTTATAAAAATCGGATGCGCCTCCCGTAAGGTATTGAGCAGACGAAAGCGTTTGCGTGATTGATCGGACGGATAGCCCCGGTTCGATCGTACGCGGTTCAAGACTGAATCAAAAACCCTCTCATCCTCAGTGTGCGCTGCTGCATATCCTAGGACGCTCCATGATGGCATTGGGTTTGACACTGGCTGGCACGGTCCTCGCTAAATGTGTGGTGCAGCACTAGCCAATGTCGAAATTCGAAAGCAAGCCAACGACTTTGACAGATCTGCTTACGGGGCTGGTCGCAACACGTCTTCGATGGATGCCGTCAGATGCATCAGGAGACGCGGCGTGGACCAGAATAAAAAAATACGGCGCACAGCGCACGAATGAGAGAAGAAAATCATGTTGACCCTTCAGTCCGACCTGCACGGCAATCATCTGTTGGGTGCGCTTCCGGCGCATGAATGGCAAGCTCTTACGCCCCATCTGGAACTCGTTCAGCTTCGTACAGGCCAGTTGCTTTGCGATTCAGGACAACGTATTCATCACGTGTATTTCCCGACGACGGCCATCATCTCTCTGCTTCACTCGATGGAAGACGGCGGCTCGGCCGAAATCGCAGCCATCGGTCGTGAAGGCATGACCGGCGTTCCTATCCTGACCGGCGGCGATACCATGCCGACGCGCGTTCAGGTTCAATGCCCGGGCTTTGCTTATCGCATGAGCGCGAGCGCTTTGCGCGAGCAGTTTGGCCGCTCGGATTTCCTGCGTCGCCTGATGCTGCTGTACATGCAAGCCCTGCTGACGCAAGTCGCGCAGACTGCTGCGTGCAATCGTCACCATTCGCTGAGCAAGCAACTGTGCCGCTGGTTGCTGATCGAGATCGACCGTACGCCGTCGAACGAGTTTCAGGTGACGCAGCAGATGATCGCCGACATGCTGGGCGTACGTCGCGAAGGGGTGACGGAAGCGGCAGGAAAGCTCCATGACGCCGGCCTGATCCATCACAGCCGTGGTTGTATCAAGGTACTCGATCGAGCCGGTTTGGAAGCCCGTGCGTGCGAATGCTACGGCATCGTCAAGCGAGAGTTCGAGCGGATGCTGCCGCGCGAGCGCCAGACTGAAGAAGTCTGCTAAGGCTTGTTGGGCCGCGTTGGAGGTCAGGTCAGGTAGGCCGCCGGGGGATCGGAGTCCCGCGTGCTCGGCGATTATGTACGTGCGTCGGTGCGCGAGCCTGGCGACCCGAAACTGACAGCGACGGCATCGGCGGCTGCGACTCATTTGAACGGGCGACGGTTTCGATTGTGGGCTGCAACGTTTGAAAGGGGGAGGGGATACCCACCCTCGGCGATTGGTCCCGTTTTACAATCGTCGCTATTAGGGCGTGAGAGCGCTCATCGCTGTGCCAATAAAAAGACCCGAAGTTGTTTCCTTCGATCGCGCCTTATTTCAACCTCTCGTCGTTACTCGGCCAGTGCCCACACGGCCTCCGTCGATCTCGGCCGCAAACCAGTCTGATCTCCAAACGTCGGCTCATCGGACC
>NZ_JBAUSA010000797.1:0-5203 GCF_049581465.1 Caballeronia sp.
CATTTACGGTCTGCATAGTGAACCGATATGTGACTTACTACCGATCTCCTGGAGCGTAAGATGACCCTATCCAAGAAATACAGCTCCAACGGCTCTCGGCCGACGCAACTCACAACCACCGGGAGCCGTGGGGTCGCGCAGTTTGAGGGTTATGGTGACGATCGTCATTTCGTGACCGCACTCGCTCGCGGGCTGGAAGTTTTGCGCTGCTTCGCCATCCATGAGCGGTATTTGGGACTGACCGAGCTGGCGAAGCGCAGTGGGCTGCCGAAGGGAACAGTTGCGCGTCTTGCTGGCACGCTCGCAAAATTGGGATACCTGAACTATTCGCAAGAGTTGGGAAGATATAGCCTGGGCACGAGCGTGCTATCGCTTGGTTTCGCGACGCTTGCCAATCTTGACATTCGAGAGATTGCGCGGCCGCTGATGCAGGAACTCGCCGACTACGCGCGTGCGTCGGTGTCTCTCGGTGTACGCGATCGTCTGTCTGTCATGTACGTCGAGTGGGTGCGCAGTAGTGAACCTATCACGGTCATGCGCGGTATCGGCGCCAGGCTTCCGATTGCGACCACTTCGATGGGGCGGGCCTATCTTGCCGCAGCAGGTGCGGCCGAGCGCGACAGCGTCTTTGAACAGGTCCGGAATCAGGATCCGGAGCTTTGGCCGAGTGTGATGCGTGGCATGGAAGAGGCGATCAAGGACTACAGTGAAAAAGGATACTGTCTGTCAGTCGGAGACTGGGATAGGGATATCGCCAGTGTCGCAGTCCCGTACACGGCGCCCGACGGCACACAGATGGCATTCAACTGCGGCGGACCCGCGTTCGTCCTGAGCCGCGAAAAGCTTGAGCTTGAAATCGGGCCTCGACTGGTGGACTTGGTGCAGCGATTATCCGCGGCAACAGGGCGACTCTGAGAACCGATATCGGCGGCTTCGATCCCATTGCCCCAGGACATCGAGAGAGCGGCGGGCGGCGCATTCGCAAGACATTGCGGCTACCTTGGGAAATCGCTTTCGCGGCTCGTGCAGAGCGAAAGCCGCCCGCGTCCTGCGTTATGGGCCTGATTTAGCATGAAGTCGATAAAAGCCAGCGTGGCGCGCGTATGGTTGCGGTTTGGCATGTACAACATGTACATGTGCGTGCCGAAAATGCTGAGCCGCCATTGATCGAGCGCCGTCACCACGTCGCCACGACGCATGTCTTCCATGACCACATAATCGGGCACGATCCCAACACCCAGGCCGGCGAGGATCGCGTCGCGCAGAAAGAGAAAGTTCTCCGAGATCAGACTCGGCTCCAGAAGCACCTCATGACGCTCGTCATCCAGATAAGCGGCGACGCGCGTTTGTCTTCCCACGGCGGTCGCGGTGATGACAGGCGCGACCCGAAGCTCATCGAGCTGCGTCGGCATGCCATGTTGCGCGGCATACGCGGACGAGGCACACGCGACATACCGGACTGGCCCCATATCGCGCGCGACGAGACTCTGCGGCGGCTCCGACATCACGCGCACGGCGATGTCTACCTCGTCGCGCAGCAGGTCTGCGACGCGATTCTCGAACATCACATCCAGCACGATGTCCGGATACTCCCGCTTGAATGCGATGAGCCATTCGGACATGACGAGCTGGCCGTAGCCGCTCGGCACCGAGAGCCGGACCCGTCCCTGTAGCCTTTGGCCCAGTGTCGACACCGATTCCTGTGCCGCGAGCAGTGCGTTCTGAATCGACCTTCCGTGCTCATAGAGCTTCAGGCCAGCCTCGGTCAGTTCGACGCGCCGCGTGGTCCGCCGTACGAGCTGCAAGCCCACGGACTTCTCGAGCTGATTCAGGTGATAACTGACATTGGCGCGGCTCATCTTGAGGCGTCGCGCCGCTTCGCTCAGGTTGCCCGCATCGAGGATTTCGACCAGCAGGATGAGTTGGTTGACGTCCACAGCGATGTCGATTGTCAAAGGAGATTTGACAGTCTGTCAATCGGCTATGTAATTGTCAAGAATGTTTGCACCCTTGAGAATGCAATCACCCTACATTGCATCAGGAGACTGCACCCATGACGTTATTGAGCGCGCCCGACTCCGCGATAGTCGAACATGAATTGCGCGGAAGCGTCCTTATCGTGACGATCGATCACGCACCCGTCAACGCGCTCAATGCAGCGGTACGGCGCGGTCTCGTCGAAGTGATCGAGGCTGCCGATTCCAATGCTTCCGCGCGGGCGGTACTGATCGTGGGTGCGGGCCGAAATTTCATCGCGGGCGCGGATATTCGCGAATTCGGCATGCCGGCGCAGCTACCCGCGCTGCCCGATGTGTGCAATCGAATTGAGGCTTGCGGGAAACCGGTCATTGCGGCGATTCACGGCGCGGCGCTCGGTGGCGGCCTTGAAGTCGCGTTGGCATCGCATTATCGGGTCGCCGTCGACGGAGCGAAGCTTGGCTTGCCGGAGGTGCAGTTGGGGCTGTTGCCCGGAGCCGGAGGCACACAACGCGCGGCACGCCTGATGGGCGCCGAAGCCGCGTTGTCGCTGATGTTGAGCGGTCGGCATGTGGGCGCGCAGGAAGCGCTGCGGCTGGGTCTCGTCGATCGTGTCGGCCAAAGCGCCGACGTGCTGGCCGAAGGGCTCGCGTATGCGCTCGAGTTGGTCGCGGCGCAAGCCGCGCCCCGCCGCACGAGGAATGCTCTCGCTCTCGCGGATACGAACGCCAGCGCGGCCGCGATCGCCGCTGCGCGCGTCGACACGCAAAAGAAATCGCGCGGCTTGCTGTCGCCGTTGAAGATCGTCGACTGCGTGGAAGCCGCGTTGAACCTGTCGTTCGACGAGGGTCTGAGATTCGAGCGCAAGCAATTCCTCGAGTGCCGCGAGAGCTCACAGCGCGCTGGGCTCATGCATGCGTTCTTTGCCGAGCGCGAAGTGCAGAAATCGCCTGAAACGCGCGCCGCTCAACCGCGCCCGATTCGTTCTGTGGGTGTCGTCGGCGGCGGCACGATGGGCGCCGGCATCGCCGTTGCGTTGCTGGACGCGGGTCTTTCGGTCACGATGATCGAACGCGACGACGAGTCGCTGAAACGCGGCCGCGCGCACATCGAAAAGGTGTATGACGGGCTGATCGGAAAAGGCCGCTTGACGCAAGAAGCGAAATCGCAGGCTCTTCGACGCTTCGGTGGCGACACGGCCTACGACGCGCTCGCCGATGCGGACATCGTAATCGAGGCAGTGTTCGAAGACATGGCGGTCAAGAAGTTGGTCTTCGCAGAGCTTGATCGCGTTTGCAAGACAGGCACGGTGCTCGCGACTAACACGTCCTATCTCGACATCGATGAAATCGCCGCCAGCATCTCGCGTCCGCAAGATGTGCTGGGCCTGCATTTCTTCTCCCCGGCGAACATCATGAAGCTCCTCGAAGTCGTCGTGCCCGCGCAAGTAAGCGCCGATGTCGTCGCGACGGCATTCGAACTTGCGAAGAAGCTGCACAAGGTCGCAGTTCGCGCGGGTGTGTGCGACGGCTTCATCGGTAATCGAATGCTGGCGGTCTATCGGGCGGCCGCGGACCATCTGATGGAAGACGGCGCATCGCCTTATCAGATCGACAAGGCAGTGCGCGACTTCGGCTTTCCGATGGGCCCGTATCAAGTCATCGATCTCGCGGGTGGCGATATTGGCTGGGCGGCGCGTAAGCGGCGTGCCGCCACTCGCGATCCCCATGCGCGCTATGTGCGCATTTCAGATCAGCTATGCGAGCAAGGTTGGTTCGGTCAGAAGACCGGGCGTGGCTTTTACCGCTACGACGAAGGCGCACGCCTGGGCAAGCCGGATCCCGGGGTCGAGTTGATCATCGAGGCCGAGCGTGGGCGTGCAGGTGTCGCGCCGCGCGCATTCAGCGATGAACAAATCGTGCGCCGCTACATGGCCGCGATGATCAACGAGGGAGCGAACGTCGTGCACGAGGGTATCGCATTGCGTCCTCTGGATGTGGATGCCACGTTGATCAACGGGTTCGGCTTTCCGCGCTATCGCGGCGGTCCGATGCACTATGCGGACAGCGTGGGCCTCGAGACGGTGCTTGCCGACATCCGCGAATTCGAGAAGGAAGACCCGCTTTTTTGGCGTGCCTCCCACTTGCTGGTGGACCTCGTCGCACGCGGTGCGAACTTCGCTAGCTTGAATCAAGCGGCTTGAGATCGGGTCGTCCTCAAACTCCAGATGGAACACTATTCATGGATCTGACATTCACCGCCGAGGAAGAGGCATTTCGGGCAGAAGTGCTCGACTTTCTGCGTACATCGTTGCCTACCCGTATCGCTGAAAAAGTACATGCGGGCAAGCGTCTGACGCGCGAAGACATAACGCAATGGCATGGCATTCTCAATGCGAAAGGATGGCTCGCGAATCACTGGCCGAAGGAGCACGGCGGTCCCGGCTGGACGCCGGTGCAAAAGTTCATCTTCGAGAACGAATACGCGATTGCGGGCGCGCCGCGCATCGTTCCTTTCGGCGTGAACATGCTCGGGCCGGTGTTGATCAAGTACGGCAACGAAGCGCAAAAGCGCTACTGGCTGCCCCGCATTCTCGATGGTTCCGACTGGTGGTGTCAGGGCTATTCGGAACCGGGCGCGGGTTCCGACCTCGCGTCGGTGCGAACGGCGGCCGTGCGCACCGCGGAGAATGGCAACGACTACTACGTCGTCAACGGTCAGAAGACGTGGACCACGCTCGCGCAGTACGCGAACATGATTTTCTGCCTGGTGCGTACGTCCAAGGACGCGCGCAAGCAGGAGGGCATCAGCTTCTTGCTGATCGACATGAACACGCCCGGCGTCGAAGTGCGTCCGATCATCACGCTCGATGGAGAACACGAAGTCAACGAGGTGTTCTTCACCGATGTGCGCGTGCCCGCCGAAAATCTCGTCGGCGAAGAGAACAGGGGCTGGACTTATGCCAAATTTCTGCTGACCTACGAGCGAACGAATATCGCGGGGGTGGGCTTTTCGGTGGCGGCGCTACGGCGCCTGAAAGCGGCGGCGAGCAAGGCGCAAAACAACGGCCGCGCGCTCATCGACGATCCGTTGTTTGCCGCACGAGTCGCGCGCGTCGAGATCGACCTCGAGAACATGAAGACCACAAACCTGCGCGTGATCGCGGCGGTGGCCGGCGGAGGGGTGCCGGGCGCGGAGAGTTCGATGCTGAAGATTCGGGGCACCG
>NZ_JBAUSA010000798.1:0-3856 GCF_049581465.1 Caballeronia sp.
GCGCCAGGACGCGCGTAAATCCGCCGAATACATCGCGCGTCGCAGCCCCGAATTTCGCCGCGCGCTTGAACGAACGTGCCGACATCCGTGCGTTCGTCAGCACGAGCGGCACATGGGCGCGCTTGCATTCATCGATGAGCGTCGGCCAGACTTCCGTCTCCATCACAATCCCGAGCGACGGTCGCCACGTCCGCAGGAAACGTCGCACGAGCCGCGGCGAATCGTAGGGCAAATAGCTGCGCCACACGGTCGTACCGAACAATTGCACGCCCGTCGCGCGGCCGCTCGGCGTCATGTGGGTCAGGAGGATGCGAGCGTCAGGATGCGCGCGCTGTAGCGCTTCAACCAGCGGTTGCGCCGCGCGCGTCTCGCCCACCGATACGGCATGCACCCACACCAGCGGCGCGAGGTTATCCGCACGGCGAGCCGCGCCGTCTTCGTAGCCGAAACCAAAGCGTTCGCCAATATGCTCGCGATATCCCCGCTCCCGGCGCGACCGGATCAGCAAGCGCAACACCGCCGCCGGTGCGACGATCCACCACAACGCGCGGTACACGAGCCTCAGCATCCGGAGCCCTTGGCAACGCGGCCGAAGAAATCGCCGGCGCCGCTCAAACCAGCGCCCTGCCCTTGAGCCGCTGCAAGATGCCAAGTGGCGCGCAATCGGGTTGCGCCATGGCACTGACGGGAAGGAAAAAGGTTTGCTCCATCATGTACTGGCCCGCCATCACGGCGTGCGAGGTTTGGTCGGAGAAACACACCCACACGCAGCCGGGCGGAAACGGCATTTCCTGTTGCGGCGACGCTTTCTGATAGTCCATGTCGGCTTTCATTGCGTCGTGCAGATGGAGCATCAGGTGATCGTATTCGCTGCGTGGCGACTTGGTCACGTGCAACAGGTTCATCAGCCACGCGGCACCCGGGCGTTGGGGTTTGATGGAAGGCAGGAAGCGCTTCGCCATGTCTTCGAAGGGTTCGCCCACGCGCCACACGCGCGGTGCGCCATCCGGATTCACATTGGTAAAGACCCGCAGGATGCGCTCGCCGTAGTTCGGGCGAGACGGGAACGCATCCACATGCAAGCGGCTATCGTCCTTGCGCCACGACGTCTCGCGCGTTTCTACCCGATGCAAACGCAGGCTGGTCGGCGCCACGCGCAGTTTCCCGCGATATTCGGGGAACAGGCCGTCGACGAGGGTTCGTGCGTTGGATTGATATCGCGCGATCAGGGCGCGCACGGCACTTTGGGCAACGGTGTCCCCGAGGACGCCAGCCAGCGCGCCGCCATTGGGCGCCAGGCTGATGTTCTTGCGTTGGGGATCGGCCACCTTCGGGTCCAGTAGCGCTCGCTCGCCACCCGCGATCGGGAATGCCAGGTTCGGGAAGTAAAGGACCTTGCCGCGCTCGACTCCCGCCAGCAATTGCTCGCGCGGGACGGAGAGTTGCTGGCCCTGCCAGTCGACGGATGCGACTTCGATTATTTGTGATTCGGTCATGGTTAGGTACATTTTGGGTGAGGCGCGATACTGCCAGTCTTGCCGTGGCGCCGGGCGTGCGAGTCATATTTTCGCTTACTGCCTTGCGTTGGCGGCTCTTCGAGCGGCACACGCATTGACCCGCCTCAACGCTCTGGGCCCCGGCCGCGCCGCCACTACCCCAATCCAAAACTTGCTAGTGTTGCCTTGACTTGCTGCAGTGTCGGGTGCTGGTTCGCGCCGCCCAAATTGATAATGTTCGGTGACCAGTAGCCGCCCGTGCGCCACGCGGTCGAGAAATTGTACAACTCGATAGTCGGACGCTTCAGCGCCGCCGCAATATGCACGAGCCCCGTGTCCACGCCTACCGTCGCCGATGCGCCATCGATCAATCCCACCACCGCCGGCAACGATAACCTCGGCGGCACCACGGCCGCTTCGCCAAATTCCTTCGCCAGTTTCTCGCTGGTCACGCGCTCGGCTTCGCTACCCCACGGCAGCACGATCGATACCCCGCGCCGGATCAACGTCTGGCCCAATTCAATCCACGCAGCCTCGGGCCATTGTTTGTCGGCGCGTGAAGTGGCGTGGACAAACACGACATAAGGTAGCGGCAGGTTCAGCCCGACTCGCGACAACGCCATCGCGGCGCGCCGCGTATCGATGCCGAAACGGATGGCATCGGTCACCTCCGGACGAGGATCGCCAAGTGCCGCCGCCACCAGTTGCCGCGTGCGCTCCACCACGTGCGTGCGCGCTTCGATCGGCACGCGCTTGTTGTAGAAGAAGCGCACGGGCCACTCGTAGCCGGCGCCGTCGGTACGGTTCCCAAGCCCCACTAGCTTGCCGCGCGCCCAGCTCGCCACCCACGCGGTCTTGATCAGACCTTGGCAATCGATCACCAGGTCGTATTTTTCCTCAGCCAGCGCGCGGCGAAAACGGGCGATTTCACGCCAGTTGGCGAGAGAAAACAGGCCTTTGCGCCAACGGCGCAGCGAAAACGGAATCGCGCGGCGCACGCCCTCGACCATGTCGACGAGATCGGTAAACCCTTCCTCGACAAGCCAGTCGATTTGCGCTTCGGGATGCAGACGACGGATATCCGCGATGGCCGGCATGTTATGGACGACGTCACCAAGCGACGACACCCGGACAATCAATATCTTTTGCACGCTGGACACAGTGAGCGCCGCCCCAAAAGACGGCGCATGAACAATTTAAGATGAGGGAGTTTATCGCGAGTGACCGGGTGGCACGGAAGAATCGCCGGGGATTTGAGTCCGGGGTTCTGCTGGCGGTACGGGTCGCGGGAGGTTAAGTGTAAGTCGAGGTTGGAGTCCCGCCGCTAGCCGCTATCGCGACCGGCAGGACTCCACATTCACCCGCAAAACTCAGAACGGCAATTGCGCGTCAGCCTTTTCAGCCAGGATCACCCGACGAAAATCTTCCTGAATCCGCTTGAGCGCGGCGTCGCTATCGGCCTCGAACCGCATCACCACCACCGGCGTCGTATTCGATGACCGCGCGAGCCCGAATCCATCCGGATATTCAACCCGCAGCCCGTCGATGGTCAGCACGTCGTCCGCGCCGGTAAACTTCGCGTTCTTCTGCATGGCCGCAATCAACGTGAAATTCTCGCCTTCGTTCAGCTTCAATTGCAATTCCGGCGTGGAAAGCGAGTTTGGCAGCGCGTTGAGCAACTTGCTCGGGTCATCGACGCGCGACAGGATCTCAAGCATCCGCGCACCCGTATAAAGGCCGTCGTCGAACCCGTACCAGCGGTCCTTGAAGAACACATGGCCGCTCATTTCGCCCGCCAGCGGTGCGCCCGTTTCCCGCAGCTTCGCCTTCACCAGCGAGTGGCCGGTCTTCCACATGACCGGTTCACCGCCCAGGTCGCGGACCCACTTGGCGAGATTGCGCGTGCACTTCACGTCGTAAATGATCTGGCCACCCTTGTTACGCGACAACACTTCCTGCGCAAACAGCATCAACTGGCGATCCGGATAAATGATCTCGCCATCTTTCGTGACCACGCCGAGACGGTCGCCGTCGCCATCGAAGGCAAAACCGATTTCAGCGTCGGTTTCCTTCAGCGCCTTGATCACGTCCTGAAGGTTTTCAGGGTGCGCCGGATCAGGATGGTGATTCGGGAACGTGCCGTCGATATCGGTGAAAAGCTCGACGATTTCGCAGCCAAGCGCTTTGAACAGGCGCGGCGCGAGACCACCGGCCACGCCGTTGCCGGCATCGATCACGATCTTCATCGGGCGCGCGGGCTTGATGTCGCTCACGATGCGCTCAAGGTAGACGTCCTGGATGTCGTACTCGGTGAAGGTGCCTGCGCCACTCGTGAAGTCGTTGTCGACGATGCGCTGATA
>NZ_JBAUSA010000799.1:0-2473 GCF_049581465.1 Caballeronia sp.
CGTCCGATCCATACTTCAACCCCTTCGTACGATCTCCAATCGAATAGCGATCAATCGGGTTGGCAACCAGATGGCGCGCAGGGAGGTCATAGAGCGTCATCGACCAGAAAAATTTCACGGGAGGCAGATCTTTTTTCTCGAAGTGCAGGACGTAAGGTTGGGCGCCCACCAATTGGTTCTTGTCGGCATCCAGGCGATAACCCACGTAGACCGCTTCTTCCTTCGTGTTCCCGTAGATACCCATGGCAGCGCCTACCGCACGCTTCACATAGTCGTTCTTCATGTCCGCACGCGAGCCGAAGAGGCCGAACCCACTGGTCGTTGCCTTTTCCGCGGCGCCCAATGCCTGCTTTGCATCGCTCACGCCGCGTGCCAGTGCGTCGCGCATGGCCGGATCGAGTTTGGACGGGTCGAAGGGCTTACCCGGCGCAATCCCTATCTTCGCGAAACGCTGCATGAGTTCCACCTCCGACGGATTGGTCGGCTGTGTGAATTGCAGAAGGAAGTTCAGGTATCCGATGAAATCGATGGACGTGGCCCGGGCCTCGTCCCACTGCGGATAGATCACTGCCTGGGGCTCCGGCGGAGCTGCGGTGTGCTCGAACGAGGACAGCGGCGTTAGTTTGTATTGGTTCTGGATGGCGACCACATTCCTCACGTCGGACGGTCCATTCAGCGCGGTGCGGCCAAGCGTCATGACGAGATCGGTTTCCGACTTGAATACCTTGTCGATACCCGGCGGCGTCTGGCCGTTCCACGCCGGTCCCGCGATCATGTAGTGGCCCGCCTTATTGCCAGTTGTGCGTGACCCGACATAGGCAAAGTTATAGGTGAACAGGTCGACCCACTGAAATACGTAATACCGGTCCGCGGGAATCTCGGGTACTGATAATACCCACGGCTCGCGACGCAGATCGAGCCATGCCCATGAATAAGGGGTGTCATTGTTGGGCGTAACGATTTCCTTATTCTCCGGGCCGTAAGGCTGCGAATAGTGGCGGAAACTGCCGAATCCGCCGACGTATGCTTTTGACGTCTCGTCTTGCGTTTGCTGGTAAAGCGTCTTGTAATTAAAAAGCAGTGGATATGCATATATAAATGCATCTTTGGCGATCGCCTGAGCTTCTTCAGGCGATGCCGTACTCATATCCCGCTGCGCGGATGCCGGTGAAATTCCGGCAAAAAAAACGGAACTTAGCAGGATTGCCGATCTAATGAACGATTTGTATGACATCTCAACCCCTTTAGTTATTTGCCGAAGGTCATGTTAAGTCCAGCGAAAATCGTGAATTGCGGCACGCCCCTCCCAGAATGAGCGACCGAATACTGGGGTTCGACGAAGGCGTTGTAGATAGTCGAATTGCTTTTCCATGCTTTGCCGGCGCCCAGGCCGACCGGGATGTAGTACGTGCCATGCTGCAGGTCGAAGGTCCATATTCCGGTTGACCGCATATACCATCCACCGGGTAGATTCAAGATTCCGAACGGCTGCGCGGTGAGCGATTGCACCGTGGGCCGACCGCTTTGACCCGCAAACGAGTGCTGCCACTGAACAAGCGCACCCAGGAGGCGCTCTTTTGTCGCGCTCACGGCGACTGCAGCGAGCCCGGCCTGCCATTTTCCCGTGCCGAGACTGGGATCGGTTGCGCTCGGTATTGTGACGAGCGGCCCGACGCCGAGTTGCACATCCCCTTGTGACAGCAGGAAGATATCGAAGAGGTTGATGTCGCCCAGGCCCGTGTTGTAGCCACCCGAGGGGTCGGGGCGCGTGCTGATCGGCACGGTCGCCCGAAAAATTTCAGGTACGCCGATCAACCCGTTTGGACCGACCGGAACGGTAGGCCGAAGCAGGAAGTCATTGGTGTGAGCGCTTGGCCCAAACACGCTTGGCGTGTAGTAATTTTGAATGTTCAATGACCCGGCAAGATTGAGCGGGTTATTGCTTTTATTCGCATCTTCAGCTGAGCTTTGCGCGTAGGCCCTATTGACGTTCGCTATCAATAGCCCGCCGATTATCAAGGTGAGACCAAATGTGAAATTAAGAAGACGATTGTGTCGTTTCATTCCATTCCCGCACGGAAAATTAATGCGCAGAAAACCATTTGCGTGATTTGAATAACGCAAATCAGAACTGCACGAGCCTGCTTCCGTCGCAGAAGCAAGAGGATGAAAAGCGCTTACGCGCTCAGGATGCGCCGATCCACGCGCCTGAAAACAGCTTAACTGGGTGAAGAATGGTGCTTAAATATCTTTACTGCCATGCAGCGCTCCCGTGGAGAGGGCATCTGGGCGCGACTGTCTGGTGCGGGGTATTACCGAGTAAGCTTTCCGGCGGAGCCTTACATTCGTTATGCAATGCTAGCAAACGTTTTTCGCTTATTCAAAATATTTCTGTAAAATTTGATAGATTGAAACGCCAATGGCATTAATTCAAACTAATAGTTACAAACGTTAGTAATCGTTTCGGTAATCC
>NZ_JBAUSA010000800.1:0-1766 GCF_049581465.1 Caballeronia sp.
GTCGCGAACGACCTGAAGCGTCACCCCGCCAATCTTCGCCGCCTCGGTACGGCTCGCGCCGTCGTAAATCGCCGCAAGGGCCAGAAGCCGTCTGGCCTGCGGCCCATCCTTCGATCGTTTCGCCGCCACCCGCAGCGCCCCTGCGTCATAATCTCCCCGAAGACCGCGAGGACTGGTATTGGGGTGTTAATTTCCTTCTGTTCCAACGGCTCTGGCGGAGGGGGCGGGATTCGAACCCGCGATACGGTTTCCCGCATACACACTTTCCAGGCGTGCGCCTTCAGCCGCTCGGCCACCCCTCCGTCGCGCGCCTCATAAGAAGCGCGAGCCGAGCGCGATAGCACCGCCCGCCACGCGGGCGCAAGCAGCCTCGGTCGCGTGGGACACCGCGAGGCAAAAGCAAATAAGCGCCAATAAACGTCAGTAAACGCTAGTAAGCGCTAGTAAATTTGCTAGCGTTTACTAGCGTTTATTTTTTGGAATCGGGACTTTTCAATGGGTTACGAGCGATTGGAGTAAAAAATTCTCTCTCTGTCTCGAGTTGCAAGGACAAGATGCGTTCCATCCTCTCTCTTCGACCCCACCCTGCGGCTCTCCACTCCGGCGAATAGAAAATCTATAACACGAGGTTCGGTTTTATACAAGATAATGTCGTGCTCCGATCTTCGGCTTCAGCGACCTCCCGCGCCCCATGAGGCGCTTGGACGCTTCAAAGCAAGGGCGCCTCGGGGACCGCCACCGGGTAAGGGTCGCGATTCGGCGCCCAGAAAGCCGCCCGCGCCTGCCAATTCAATCGTATTATTCGCTGCTAGATGCGGAAAATAGCGTTAAGGCTCCCTTCGCCCCCGTTCGTGGCGCAGACGAGCCCGTTGGGCGAGCCTCGCGTTTGAAGGACTGAGAAGCCCGGCCGCAAACGGCCTGGGGCAGGGCGCTGCCTATTGCGAGAGTTCGGCGATCTGGCTTGCAAACCAGTCAAGGTCCCGCTTCCATTGGACGTTGTCCGGCGACAGGGCGGTCATGCGCACCATGATCGCATGACCGCGTCGCAGCGCCTCCAATGCCTCGGCGCCATTCCCCATCTTTCCGAGCACAATCGCGATGTTTCCGTTCGACACCGCGAGATCGCGCTGCCAGCCGGCGTTGCCGGGATCGGATCGCGCCAGTCGGTCGGTGATCGCAAGATCATCGCGATAGGACTTGAGCGCGCCGGCTAGGTCGCCCTGGGTGACCTGCACGTTGCCGATTTTGTTGTACGACACCGAGAGATCGCGCTGCCAGCCGGTGTTGCCAGGATCGGATTGCGCCAGCTGGCCTCGGATCGCGAGGCTGTCGCGATAGGACTTGAGCGCGCCGGCGAGGTCGCCCTGCGCAACCTGCACGTTGCCTATCTTGTCGTAGGCCACCGAGAAATCGCGCTGCCAGACGGCGTTGCCGGGATCGGACGCTGCGAGGCGGTCTCGTATCGCAAGGCTGTCGCGGTACGAGGTCATCGCCCCCTCGAAGTCGCTTTGCGCGACCTGCATGTTGCCGATCTTCTCGTACGACACCGAGAGATTACGCTGCCAACCGGCATTGCTTGGATCGGATTTCGCCAGCCGGTCGATGGTAGCGAACTTGGCGTGATACGAGACCAAAGCACCCACTAGGTGTTTAGTCCCGGGCTTTGATGGGGCATCCTTATCGAACGATTCGAAGGATGCGCTATGGGCCAGATTCTTCATGGGAGCGCCACGACGACAGAGGCAGTCCGTCGAGCGATACAACAT
>NZ_JBAUSA010000801.1:0-5342 GCF_049581465.1 Caballeronia sp.
AACTGATGCAGATGGGCTTCCGTCTCGCGACGCGCGCCGGTATTTCGATTTGCGTCGACGACATGCTCGTGCCGCCGCAAAAGGAAACGATCGTCGGCGATGCGGCGAAGAAGGTGAAGGAATACGACCGTCAGTACATGTCGGGTCTCGTCACGTCGCAAGAGCGCTACAACAACGTGGTCGACATCTGGTCGGCAACGTCGGAAGCGGTCGGCAAGGCGATGATGGAGCAGTTGGCTACTGAACCCGTGGTCGATCGCGACGGCAATCAGACGAAGCAGGAATCGTTCAACTCGATCTACATGATGGCCGACTCGGGCGCTCGTGGAACTGCTGTTCAGATTCGTCAACTGGCCGGTATTCGTGGCCTGATGGCGAAGCCGGATGGCTCGATTATCGAGACGCCGATCACGGCGAACTTCCGTGAAGGTTTGAACGTGTTGCAGTACTTCATCTCGACGCACGGCGCACGTAAAGGCCTGGCCGATACGGCGTTGAAGACGGCGAACTCGGGTTACCTGACGCGTCGTCTTGTTGACGTGACGCAGGATCTGGTCGTGGTCGAAGACGATTGCGGCACGACGAACGGCGTCGCCATGAAGGCGTTGGTGGAAGGCGGTGAAGTCGTCGAAGCGTTGCGTGACCGGATTCTCGGCCGCGTGACCGTGGCTGACGTCGTCAATCCGGAATCGCAAGAAACGCTGTACGAATCGGGCTCGTTGCTCGACGAAGATGCCGTGGACGAAATCGAACGCCTGGGTATCGACGAAGTGCGCGTGCGCACGCCGTTGACCTGCGAAACGCGTTATGGCTTGTGCGCTTCGTGCTACGGCCGCGACCTGGGTCGTGGCTCGCGTGTGAACGTCGGCGAAGCAGTCGGCGTGATCGCGGCCCAGTCGATCGGCGAACCGGGCACGCAGCTGACCATGCGTACGTTCCACATCGGTGGCGCGGCGTCGCGTGCGGCGATCGCTTCGTCGGTTGAAGCGAAGTCGAACGGCACGGTGCGTTTCACTGCAACGATGCGTTACGTCACGAATGCGAAGGGCGAGCAGATCGTCATCTCGCGTTCAGGCGAGGCGATCATTGCCGACGACCTCGGTCGTGAGCGCGAACGTCACAAGATCCCGTACGGCGCCACGTTGCTGCAACTCGACGGCGTTGTGATCAAGGCCGGTACGCAACTGGCTCAATGGGATCCGTTGACGCGTCCGATCATCACCGAGTGGGGCGGTACGGTGAAGTTCGAAAACGTCGAGGAAGGCGTGACGGTTGCGAAGCAGATCGACGATGTGACGGGGCTTTCCACGCTCGTCGTGATCGACGTGAAGCGTCGTGGTTCGCAAGCGGCGAAGAGCGTTCGTCCGCAAGTGAAGCTGCTCGATGCGCAAGGCGAAGAAGTCAAGATCCCGAACACCGAGCATTCGGTGCAGATCGGCTTCCAGGTCGGCGCACTGATCACCGTGAAGGACGGTCAGCAAGTGCAGGTCGGTGAAGTGCTGGCACGTATCCCGGTTGAAGCGCAGAAGACGCGTGACATTACCGGTGGTCTGCCGCGCGTGGCTGAACTGTTCGAAGCGCGTTCCCCGAAAGATGCCGGCATTCTGGCGGAAGTGACGGGTACGACTTCGTTTGGTAAGGACACGAAGGGCAAGCAGCGTCTGGTGATCACCGACGTGGACGGCGAACAGCATGAGTTCCTGATCACGAAGGAAAAGCAGGTGCTGGTGCACGATGGTCAGGTCGTCAACAAGGGCGAAATGATTGTCGACGGTCCGGCTGATCCGCACGACATCTTGCGTTTGCAGGGTATCGAGGCGCTGGCGCGTTACATCGTGGACGAAGTGCAGGACGTGTACCGTCTGCAAGGCGTGAAGATCAACGACAAGCACATTGAAGTGATCGTGCGTCAGATGTTGCGTCGCGTGCAGATCGTCGACAACGGCGATACGCGTTTCATCATGGGTGAACAGGTTGAGCGTTCGGACATGCTGGACGAGAACGACCGGATGGCCGCGGAAGACAAGATCCCCGCGACCTACGAGAACGTGCTGCTCGGTATCACGAAGGCGTCGCTCTCGACCGACTCGTTCATCTCGGCGGCATCGTTCCAGGAAACGACGCGCGTGCTGACCGAAGCAGCCATCATGGGCAAGCGCGACGATCTGCGCGGGTTGAAGGAAAACGTGATCGTCGGCCGTCTGATTCCGGCCGGTACAGGTCTCGCGTTCCACAAGGCACGCAAGAGCCGGGAGTTGTCGGATCGTCAACGTTTCGACCAGATTGCAGCAGAAGAATCGTTCGATTTCGGTCCGCCCGAAACCGCACCTGTAGTCCCAGCAGAACAGCAGCATCCGGCGGAATAAGTTTGAGGGCCGTTTTATCGGCCCGGTTTGACAACTAATCTGCTTGTTTGCTTGCATGAAGGCCGCCCGGCTAAAACCGGGCGGCTTTTTTTTTGCTCTGCCGATTGGCTAACGTTAGGTCATGGGCGGTGGCGGGGCCGCGTCGTTGGTAAAATCGCAGCATTCACGCTTTGGCGCACTCCGTCTTCTCCATGTCTCGTTCGCTCGAAATTCTCAAGGAAGTATTTGGCTACCCCGTTTTTCGGGGGCAGCAGGGCGATATCGTCGATCACGTAGCGGCCGGTGGTGACTCGCTTGTGCTTATGCCTACAGGGGGCGGAAAGTCGCTGTGCTATCAGATTCCCGCGTTGTTGCGTCGGGAAGCCGGTTTCGGCGCCGGGATCGTAGTGTCGCCCCTCATCGCCTTGATGCAGGACCAGGTCGCCGCGTTGAGCGAAGTCGGCGTGCGCGCCGCTTGCCTTAATTCGACGCTCACCGGTGCGGAAGCCGCCGCGACCGAGCGCGCGCTGCGCAATGGGGAAATCGACCTGTTGTACGTCGCGCCGGAACGGTTGATGACTCCGCGTTTCCTCGACTTGATCGAGAGCGTACGCATTGGCCTCTTTGCGATCGACGAAGCGCATTGCGTGTCGCAATGGGGTCACGATTTCCGGCCCGAATATATCCAGTTGTCGGTGCTGCATGAGCGCTTTCCCTCCGTTCCGCGTATCGCGCTGACGGCTACCGCGGACGCCATCACGCGCGACGAGATCGTGCATCGCCTCGCGCTGGATAACGCGCGTATTTTCGTATCGAGCTTTGACCGGCCGAATATCCGGTATCGGATCGTGGAGAAGGACAATGCCCGCGCGCAGTTGCTGGATTTCATTCGCGCGGAGCACACGAACGCCGACAAGACCACGGACGCCGGTGTGATCTATTGCCTGTCGAGGCGCAAGGTGGAAGAGACTGCAGATTGGCTCAAGAGCCAGGGGGTTCGCGCGCTGCCTTACCACGCGGGGATGGAATACCAGACGCGCCAGCGTCATCAGGAGATGTTCAAGCGCGAAGAGGGCGTCGTGATGTGCGCGACGATCGCGTTTGGGATGGGTATCGACAAACCCGACGTGCGTTTCGTCGCCCATCTGGATCTGCCGAAAAGCGTGGAAGGCTACTACCAGGAAACGGGCCGTGCCGGTCGTGACGGAATGCCGGCGAATGCGTGGATGGCATACGGCCTCGGCGACGTGGTGCAGCAACGCAAGATGATCGACGAATCGGACGCCGACGACGCGCACAAGCGCGTGCAAGGCGGCAAGCTCGACGCACTGCTCGGGCTCTGCGAGGCTGCCTCCTGCCGGCGCGTCCGCTTGCTCGGCTACTTCGGCGAAGCGAGCCAGCCGTGCGGCAATTGCGACACGTGCCTTGAACCGCCGGAATCGTGGGACGCAACACGCGAGGCGCAGATGGCATTGTCGTGTGTGTACCGGGCCTACAAGGCGAGTGGCTTTCACTTCGGCGCCGGCCACCTGATCGATATCCTGCGAGGTAGCCGATCCGAGAAACTGCTTCAGCGCGGGCATGAAAAACTATCGACTTTCGGTCTTGGCGCCGCATTGTCGGAGCAGGAGTGGCGTGCCGTATTTCGCCAACTGGTGGCCTTTGGCTACCTTGCGGTCGACCACGAGGGTTTCGGTGCATTGATCCTGACCGAAGCCAGCAAGGCGGTGCTCAAGGGCGAGCAGAACGTGACGCTGCGCAAGTACGTGAAGCCGACGCGCTCGCGCCAGTCTTCGAGCCGCAGCGGGGAGCGTGCAGATCCGACCGCCGGAATGACGCCTCGTGTCAAAGCCCGCTGGGAACGCCTGCGGCTATGGCGCTCGGAAATGGCGAAAAGCGACGGCGTGCCCGCGTACGTCATTTTCCACGATGCCACGCTGGCCGAGATCGCTCGCAACGAGCCGGATTCCGTCGAAGAGTTGGGTCAGATTCCGGGAATAGGCGCGCGCAAACTCGCTCGTTTCGGCGACGAATTGCTCGAAGTAGTCGGCGCCGATTGATTTTGCCAGCCAAACAGCGCTCCAAAACGCGCAAGCTGTTGACCGGATTGGGATTTTCAGATTATGATGCTAGGTTCTCGTTCTTGGATTTGCTAAGTGGGGCTAAGTGTAGGCTGCCGCACGGGTACAAGCAGGAACCGAGGAACCGGAATGTTCGAGCGTAGTTCGTTTTGCTTTGCCCGAAACGAATGCGCCGATTTTGATCAATTTAGGAATAGACAATGCCAACCATCAATCAACTGGTTCGCAAAGGCCGCGCTTCAGAAACAGTGAAGAGCAAGTCGCCGGCTTTGCAGGACTGCCCGCAGCGTCGCGGCGTGTGCACTCGCGTGTACACGACGACGCCGAAGAAGCCGAACTCGGCACTTCGTAAAGTTGCCAAGGTTCGTCTGACGAACGGCTTCGAAGTTATTTCGTACATCGGTGGCGAAGGCCACAACCTGCAGGAACACTCGGTTGTGCTGATTCGCGGCGGCCGGGTTAAAGACTTGCCGGGTGTGCGTTACCACATGGTTCGCGGCTCGCTGGATACCCAGGGCGTCAAGGATCGTAAGCAAGCTCGCTCGAAGTACGGTGCAAAGCGCGCCAAGGCTGGCAAGTAAGGAATCAGGTTGCCTTTTCAGGAAGGCGTTTAAGCGGTAGTGCCGGAAAACGCTGGCGCTGTCGAGTAAGTGGTCACCCGGCCAAGCTGGTTAATCAGAAAAGATGGATCGGGTTTGTTGGTGACCGCGGGGCGTGTGCGAAAAAAAGCGCAGCTCCAACTGAAAATCAAAGGAAGAAAGATGCCACGTCGTCGTGAAGTCCCGAAACGGGACATATTGCCGGATCCGAAATTCGGCAATGTAGATGTAGCCAAATTCATGAACGTCATCATGCTGTCGGGCAAGAAGTCGGTTGCCGAGCGTATCGTTTATGGTGCTTTTGAACAGATCCAGAC
>NZ_JBAUSA010000802.1:0-10052 GCF_049581465.1 Caballeronia sp.
GCTCGAAGCTGACCTGCGGCTGCACGCCCGGGAAATAGCCGCCGCCCAGATCGCTGCCGAAGAATCGCAACGCAGTACTTGCCATCGCGAAGCCGAGCGCCAGGCCGATGATTGAACCGAGGATGCCTAACCATGCTCCCTCAAGCAGGACCTGGGCTAGCAAGCGGATGCGCGTGAAGCCCAGCACCCGCAGCATGGCGAACTGCGAGCGGCGTCGCACGACGGCGAGTGCCTGGGTGGAAAACACCAGGAATGCGCCCGTAAAGAGCGCGACCAGCGCCAGCACGTTCATGTTGATTCGATACGCGCGCGAAAGCCTGTCGGTCCGGCTTTCGTCGTCGCGGGTCTCGGAGATCACTAGCTCGTTGCCAAGGCGTGCCTGCAGCTTCTTCTTGAAACTTTCCCGATCGATTCCGCGCTCGAGTTGCAGGTCGATGCGTGAGAGCTTGCCCGTTCTCCCGAACCGCCATTGCGCGGCGGCGATATCCATCACCGCGAGGCGTTGCCCCACCCTGCTTTCAGCCAGGCCGCCCGCGACGCGCAGGCGCACGAGAGCGGTGCCGCTACGCAGCGCGACCTCCTGGCCGGGACTAGCTTTAAGCCATTGTTGCGCGGCTGGGGACAGGAAAATGGTGTCGTCGGCGAGGGTGTCGAAGGGATGTTCGGCCGATGGCACGCCGACAAGCGCGGGTGTCATGCGGCTTGCCTTGAAGACATCGATGCCAAGCAGCTTTAGCGATGCGCTTTGGTGCGGGACGGTCACATCGAGGTCGAGCACGGGACTGGCCAGCGCGACGCCCGGCTCGGCTGACAGGCGTGGATACCAGCTTTCGTCGAGGGTCGGTTGCGCGCCCCGGACCTGTAGGTCTGCCTGTCCGGACAAGCTTTTGGTGGCGGCCGAAAATTCGTTGAATGCTGCGCTGTTGATTAGCTGGACCGCGTAACCGAGCGCCACGCCGAGCGCGATGGTGACGATCGCGACCATAGCGCGAGCCGGATGGCTTCGCCACTCGGACCAGAGCAGCCAGCGGGCCAGAATTCTGGAGCCCTTGATGCGTGCGGTAGATGTTTCACTCATCGGCGGTTCGTGAAACCCGTTCATCGACAGTGTCCGACACGTGCAGCGCGCCGTGGCGCAGGATCAGGATGCGATCTGCCACTGCCGCCGCCGCTTGCGAATGCGTCACCATGATTGCCGCCGCGCCGGTCGCCTTGATTTGCGTGCGGAATAGCATGAGCACGTCGTGCGCGGTGTCAGGGTCGAGATTGCCCGTCGGTTCGTCGGCAAGAATCAGCTTGGGTGCATGCACGAGGGCGCGCGCGATCGCGACGCGCTGGAGTTCTCCCCCGGACAACTGGCGGGGAAAGTCGTCGCCTCGCCCGCTCAAGCCTACCGCCGCCAGCATGTCGAGCGCATGGGATGGCGGAGTGTTGTTAAGCAGCAAGGGGAGCGCCACGTTTTGAGCGAGCGTCAGGTGCGGTAATACATGGAAAGCCTGGAATACGAAGCCGAGTTTCTGGCGTCGCAAGCGGGTGGCGGCGTTGTCGTCGAGACCGGCGATGTTCGCGCCGTCGATCAGCACCGCGCCGCTATCGGCGGTATCAAGGCCCGCGATCAGGTTTAGCAAGGTCGACTTGCCGACGCCCGAGTCGCCCATGATGGCGACAAATTCGCCAGGCGCCAGCACGAAGTCGAGCTGGTCGAGCACCACGCGGCCCGAGCCGTATTTCTTGCTTAAGGCGCGGCATTCGAGCGCTGGCGCTGTTCCATTGTTACCGGGTTTCATTGGGCGGGTGGGTCGCTGGCGCTCGGAGGGAGGACGTTGATTATAGGTTAGAGCGGTTCCGAACCGTCGCTGCCCAACGCCCGACTTAAAGGCCCGCAGCGGCGACCCCGCACAGCTTGAACACCGAGATCGCCTCCGCCAGTTGTTCCTCTTAGGACGAGACAGCAAGCTCGCTTTCGCCACGAGCAGACCACACCTCGTTCGATATATGAAACACCGAGACCGCCGCCGTCAGCTGGCACGTCAGTTCATGCAGCGACGATGCCGCCGCCGCTGCCTGCTCCACCAGCGCCGCGTTTTGTTGTGTCATATCGTCCATCTGCACGACGGCCTGATTGACTTGCTCGATCCCCGTGCTCTGTTCGCGGGACGACGCGCTGATTTCCGCCATCATCTGCGTGACCCGCGAGATCGACCCCGATACCTCGCGCATCGCCTGCCCCGCGCGTTCCGCTAGCGCGGAGCCGTCGCTCACCTGGGAGACCGATTCATTGATGAGTTCCTTGATCTCCTTCGCCGAATGCGCGCTGCGTTGCGCAAGCCCGCGCACTTCGCCCGCGACGACAGCAAAACCGCGACCCTGCTCGCCCGCGCGCGCCGCTTCGACAGCCGCGTTCAGCGCGAGAATGTTGGTCTGGAAAGCAATGCCGTCGATCACCGAAATGATCTCCGCGATCTTGTCGGAGCTCTTCGCGATCCCGCGCATCTTGTCGACGACCTGGTCGACCACGCCGGCGCCACGCGACGTTGCGCTGAGCGCCTCGCCGGCCAGGGTGTTCGCTTCCCGGGCATGGTCGGCGTTCTGCCGAACGGTGGCGGTCAGCTCTTCCATGCTCGAAGCGGTTTCTTCCAGCGACGCAGCCTGGTTCTCGGTCCGCGCCGACAAATCCGCGTTGCCGCTAGCGATTTCGTCCGCGCCCAGGTTGATCGAATCCGACGCGTCGCGCACGGTCTTCACGGTGCGCGCGACACTTGACTGCATCGACGCGAGACCCTCGAACAAGCGGCCGATCTCGTTGCTGCCACGATCCGCTATGCGCTCATCCAGCATGCCGCGAGCGATGCGCTCGAAGTGGCGACCCGCCTCTTCCAGCGGCGCGATCACAGCGCGACGTAACGCGATATGCACAAGCACGACACCCGCTGCAAGCGCCACGAGGATCGCCACGCCTACGATACGAAACAGGCTCAGCCGATCGTCGATGGAATCGAGGTACGACTGGCCGGCCGCGTCGCTGAACGTCGCGAAATTCTTCTGTTCGGCAAGATAGCCGTCCTGGAAGCCTTGCGTGGGCTGGTCGAGGAAGGCCTGGATATTATTGGCGTCGAGATACTCCGCCAGTTCGCCAAGCGCCTTGTGATACGCCTCGTATTTATCCTGCAAGGCGGCGGTGCGCGCCTCATTTTCCGCACCGGTTTTCGGCGCATTGGCGAAGGCCGCGAAGGACTTCTCCGACAAACTCAGTTGCTCGCGTGCGTGCTGCACGATGTCGGCGGGTTCAGTCCCGCCGCGCACCATCCGGGTACCGGCGCGTGACAGGTTGATACGCGCATCCATCAGATGCTGGGTCGTTTCATTGACCTGGTTGACCTGCTTGAGCGCGATATTCGAGAGCTTCTCGATGTCGCTGTGAGTGGTGGTGAGTGACCAGAATCCGAGACCTTCTGTGGTCACTTGAAACAGGCAGAAAAGCGCTAGTACGATCAGGAGTCCAGCGGACACGCTTACTTTCTTCAGCATATAACCCATCTAATTTAACGTTGATACCCGAGCCGGGATTTTGGTGCTGATCGAATTACATGCTTGGCTAACATCACAGGCTGGCTCGTGTGTTATCGGGTGTTAACGGCTGGGCAAAAGCATTCTTGAGATTGGGTAACCAAGTTGTCTGGCATGGCGCTTGCTACCGCCGTCCTCTGGCCGCTCGCGCTATCGGATTTGTGAGCGAGCGTTGACTTAGCGCATCCAACCATGAAAAACCCGGCTTAGACGCGGCGGCACGTCATAGAGTTGTCTTAGACGCGTGTCATGTTGGCGTAATACGCGGGCCGCATCACCCGAGTCCCCGGTGCCCGCCCACCGCGAGCGCTCTTTTCAAGTGTTACAGCACTTTCCTCTTCCCAGGAATACGACATGGACACACAAGCAACTCTCGGCTCCCTTCCTCTTTCCTCTGACGAATTGCGCAAGATCGACGCATATTGGCGCGCGTGCAATTACCTGTCGGTCGGCATGATCTATCTGCGCGCTAATCCGCTGCTGCGCGAACCGCTCAAGGCCGAGCACATCAAGCGCCGCCTGCTCGGTCATTGGGGATCGGATCCGGGCCAGTCGTTCACGTGGGTCCACCTGAACCGCCTCATCCTCCGGGACGACCTCAACGTCATGTTTATCTCGGGGCCGGGACATGGCGCGCCGGCGACCCTGTCCAATTCGTATCTGGAAGGCTATTACTCCGAGGTCTACCCTGATCGAAGCCCTGACGAAACCGGCATGCTGCGACTGTTTCGCCTGTTCTCATCGCCGGGAGGCATCGGTTCGCACTGCACGCCCGAGACGCCGGGATCGATTCACGAAGGGGGCGAGCTCGGCTATAGCATCGCGCACGGTTTCGGCGCCGCGTTCGATAACCCCGACCTGATCGTGGCCGTCATGGTCGGCGACGGCGAAGCGGAAACGGGCCCGCTTGCAACCTCCTGGCATTCGAACAAATTCCTGAATCCGATTCAGGACGGCGCGGTCCTCCCGATCCTGCATCTGAACGGCTACAAGATCGCTAACCCGACCATCCTCGCGCGGATACCGCAGGAAGAGCTCGAAGCCTTGATGATGGGTTATGGGTATAAGGCGCACTTCGTTTCAGGCGACGATCCCGCTGTCATGCATCAACTGATGGCGCAGACGCTCGAAACGTGTATTGGCGAGATTCGCGCAATCCAGGATCACGCCCGCTCGACCGGCGACACCACGCGTCCCCGCTGGCCGATGATCGTGCTGCGCTCGCCCAAAGGCTGGACCGGTCCCAAGGAAGTCGACGGTCACAAGGTCGAGAATTTCTGGCGTGCGCACCAGGTGCCGGTCCTCGATCCCGTGACGAATCCGAAGAGCCTGAAGATCGTCGAGCAATGGATGCGCAGCTACAAGCCCGAGGACCTCTTCGATGAAAACGGTTCGCTCATCGAAGAACTCAAGGCGATGGCGCCCAAGGGCGACCGGCGCATCAGCGCGAATCCGCATGCCAACGGCGGCCGCTTGCGCCGCTCGCTGGACCTCCCCGACATCCGCGACTACGCGTTCGCCGTGAAGGAAGGCGGCGCCACTTATCATTCGCCCACCGAAGTACTCGCCACGTTCCTGCGCGATGTCATCAAGCGCAACATGAATAACTTCAAGTTGTTCGGGCCCGACGAGACCGCCAGCAACAAGCTCGATGGCGTGTACGAGGTGTCGGGCAAGCGCTGGATCGCTGAGATCAAGCCGGAAGACAGCGACGGCGGCGCGTTATCGCCCGACGGCCGCGTGATGGAAATGCTGAGCGAACATACGCTCGAAGGCTGGTTCGAAGGCTATGTGCTCACAGGCCGGCACGGTTTGTTCGCGACCTATGAAGCCTTCGTTCACGTGATCGATTCCATGTTCAACCAGCATGCAAAGTGGCTGGAAAAGGCCAAGGTCGAACTGGACTGGCGGGCGCCCGTGCCGTCATTGAACCTGCTGATCACGTCGCTCGTATGGCGCCAGGATCACAACGGATTTACGCATCAGGATCCGGGATTTCTCGATGTCGTCACGAACAAGAGCCCCGAAGTCGTGCGCATCTACCTGCCGCCGGACGCCAACTGCCTGCTTAGCGTGGCGGACCATTGCCTGCGTAGCCGCGACTACATCAATGTGATCGTGGCCGACAAGCAGCCGCACCTGCAATACCTCAGCATGGAGCATGCGCTCGCGCACTGTACCAAGGGCATAGGCATCTGGGACTGGGCATCGACTGATCAAAACAGTGAGCCGGATGTGATCATGGCCTGTGCCGGCGATATTGCCACCATGGAGTCCCTTGCGGCCGTCGAGATCCTCAAGAAGCATTTCCCCGACCTCAAGATTCGCTTCGTCAACGTGGTCGACCTGTTCCGACTGATGCCTGCAAGCGATCATCCGCACGGTTTGTCGGAGCGCGATTTCGACTCGCTCTTTTCGCGCGACAAACCCGTGATCTTCAATTTTCATTCGTATCCTACGCTGGTCCACAAGCTCACCTACAACCGCACGAATCACGAGAACATGCATGTGCATGGTTATCGCGAGCGCGGCAACATCAACACCCCGTTCGAACTCGCTATCATCAACCAGGTCGATCGCTATTCGTTGTGCGTGGATGTGATCGATCGCGTGCCGCGCCTTCGCGACACCGGCGCCCATACGAAGAACTGGCTCAAGGACCAGATCAACGAGAGCATCAACTACGCGCACGCGGAAGGGATCGATCGCGACGAGATCCGCAACTGGACCTGGACGGGCTAAGGGATGACGGACACCTCGACGGACACCTCGATGCGCACCCTTGCGCTGCCCTCTACGCAAGGCATTCTGGTTTTGAACAGCGGTTCGTCTTCGCTCAAGTTCGGCGTATTTACGCCGGCCGGCGGCGACGAAACCGCGTGGTTCACCGGCAGTGCGAAAGGGATTGGCCGTGGCGACGGCTCGCTCACCATGCGTTCCCTGGATGGCACGATCGACATCCAGCAGAGCCACGTGATGGAGTCGCAACACGAGGCCTTGCAGCGCGTAGCCGATGTCTTGCACCGGCATCTGGATCGGCCCCTGGTTGCTGCGGGTCATCGCGTGGTGCATGGCGGCCCGCATCTGACCACGCACGCGCGCATCACTGACGAGGTGAAACAGACCTTGCGTGATGCGATCCCGTTCGCGCCGTTGCATTTGCCTCCAGCGCTTGATCTGCTTGACGAAGCGCAGCAGATCTTTAGCGACATTCCCCACTACGCCTGTCTTGATACCGCCTTCCACCAGACCATGCCGGCGTGCGCGACGCGCCTTGCCCTACCGAAGCATTACGCGATCGAAGGCGTGGTTCGCTACGGCTTTCATGGGTTGTCGTACGAATCGATCGTGTCGAGTCTTGGACAGGACCTGCCCGCAAGACTTGTGGTCGCGCATCTTGGCAGCGGTGCGAGCCTGTGCGCGATCCGGGACGGCCACTCCATCGATACGACCATGGGCCTCACGCCTACGGGCGGCATTCCGATGGCCACACGCACGGGGGACCTTGATCCCGGCGTGCTGGTGTACCTGATGCGCACGGGTTCGCTTGACGCCGACGCGCTTGAACATCTCATCAATTACGAGAGCGGGCTCAAGGGCGTGTCGGATTCGAACGACGACATGCAGGCGCTTGCCGCGCGGGCCGATCCTGATGCGATGCTCGCCGTCGATATGTTCTGCACGGCGGTGCGCAAGGCGATCGGGGCGTACGCTGCGCTGATGGGCGGTGTTGATCTTGTTGTGTTCACTGGGGGGATAGGAGAACACGCCGGGTCGCTGCGCGAGCGGATTTCATCGGGGCTGGAGTTTCTCGGGGGCGGGTTTCGAGTCATCGAGACGCAGGAGGAGCGACAGATCGCAAGGCATAGCAGGCAAATGTACGAAGGTCCTGCTGTCGGCGGTTAGGGGGGCGGGGTGCTGTGCGCGGCGGGGGGGCTGCGCGCGGCGAGTGTGGGGAGAGCGTTGAGTCCTTCTGCTAGCGTGGTCGTTCTGCATAAGTAGTATTTTCTTGCTTATTTCTGTTAGCCTCTGTCCGGGGCGGGACTTCTTTTCTTTGCAAACGCTGCAAAGAAACGAAGCAAAGAAACGCGTTTCAAACCGCGAATACCTAAGTGTCGTCGTTGCTCACGTCAGGTCTTTGGCACGAACGTAGCACGGCTCCCGCAGCCCCGACCCGCAGTTGAACACCGACCTTTCTCGCAAACGGCGCGCACACGCTTCGCCTCCACCGCCCCTATCCCGTTGCCGCTAGCGACAACGCACACAACGGGCGTTTCCTCTTTAGGCCGCAGTCCGATGAGTTTGCAAAGGTTGACAGCCAGACTCGCCTGACGCGGATAGATTAGGCGCATCGGCGCATTCAACCCTGAAGGAGACTGGCGCATGAAAGAAGACGCAACCAACGAAATCAAATATCTGTTCGCCACAATCGGTTCGCTTACCGCAAGAGGCGGACGTGTCACCACGGCGACGGGTGGACCCGCTATCGCAGATCTGGACATGGCGCGTGTCGGCGACGTAGTGACATACCCGGATGGTAGCGAGGCGGTGATTATGGACGGCGCGGGTCTTGCTCTCGTACTTGGCGGCCAACCCGCTGCGCTGGCCGGCAGCAGCTTGAGTAACGGCGACCGGATCATCGAGACATTGCAGCAAGGGAGTGGCATCTCCGTGCGTGCAGGCAGCACCATCGACGGACTTTTCGATGCCGACTATGTGCCCCCGCATTCCACCGATCCGATCTATCGCTTTGCTGTTAAGGGAGCAACAACCAGACTCGGCGGCGTGCTGCGCGAAGCGACGAGTAGCTTCGACGTTCGCGGCACTCATCGTAAGTCTGCCTGCGTCGGCGACTTCATCGAGTACGCAGACGGCACGCGCGCAAAAATCATTACGGGAGTCGGCCTGCCAGATACACCCACGTTCCAGCAGCTTGCAGTCGTCGGCAGTCTGCTTGACAACGGCGATGTCATCAACGACAGCCCCGACCGCGATCCGCAAACGTCCACCAACTTTGTCCCCGTTGACAAACACGGTGTCGCGATTCCGCGTCAATAACGGAGCAGTCATGCGTATTCCTATTGTGCGTCACGGCGACCCGACGACGACGGACGGAAAAGTCGTTGCATTCAGCGCGACGATTCACGACGACGGTCGGAAGTTCGCGCTCTTTGGAGACCAGGCAACGTGCGGTAACTGCAAGGGATTGTGGAACATCGTAGGCACCGGCGAAGGTACCGGAGAAAACGGACGCGTCGTTGTTATCAACGGCGACCGTGTTTTATGCCCGTGCGGCAAGAATCGCGTGATTGCGGGTGCAGATGCCGGGATGTTCGTGCATATCGACATCGGCGCGCGGCGCTCTGCTGCGAACGCAGTACCGTTGACCAAGACTGGCAATCACTGGATCACGTTTTCTCTAAACGAGCCCGGAAGCTGCGAGGGCCTGCGGTGCGTAGCAACCTTTACGGACGGCACGGAGGAAACCGGACTATTCGACGCAAATAACAAGGTTCGCTTCGAGCGCGCGGATAACGACAGCACATGTTCTCACGTTGCACTATCACAGGTCGGCGGCGCAGGCGCATCGGGTTCTATAACCGAATCTCTTCTCTCAGCAATCGCGAGGTAATGATCGCGCGGGCGTCCGGTTCCGTTACGGAGTCTTTTCTTTCAGCAATCACGGGGTAAATATGTCAAAAGCCCAAGCGAGTACGTCAACCGCCGTAAACGGTCCATTCCAGACGAAGCAAGAGCACGCATTGTCAAGCAATGTTCTGAAGAACGCCCGCGATTCTTTGGAAAGCGCAGGACTCTATTTTTCAACCATGGCCATTAGTGATGCGGCTGTCCGCGCACGCTACGATGACGGAATTCGCAGGCTAAGCGGTATCGTTCAAGAGGAAGTTAACGCCGGTCGAATAACGCCTCTCGAAGGGGCGGAGTTTTGCCAATCAACGCGTAATCAGATTATGGAGGAGACACGCAAGGTAACATCCCCGTGGGGGCTTGCTTCCGCACAAAATTTGAAGGGAGAAGGCGTTGGTCTGGAGACTATTCTGGATCGGTATTCGAATCGACTTTTCTCCAAACCCTTTCGCCTTCTGACAGAGGCAGAGAAGGACCGAGCCTATTATGCCGTCATTGAGGCAGCGGGTCGTAGCAATGCCAAAGTCAGTGCAAAGACTGCGAGGCTTAGAGTCGGTGGAAAGGTAGGCATCTTGATAACAGGTGCGCTTGCCGCATACTCTATCGCAAGCGCGGATGACAAGATTACGGAGACTGCACGGCAGGGAACCGTAGTCACGGGCGGTATGATCGGGGGAGCCCTAGCTGGTTTGGCGGTATCGAGCGTATGCGGTCCCGGTGCCCCGTTTTGCGCAATTGCAGTGCTCATCATTGGATCGAGTGCTGCTGCGTCACTGACCGACGCGGCATATGATCTCTACCTCGAGGAAGTGAGGGAATTTCAGGCATGGGGAATC
>NZ_JBAUSA010000803.1:0-8792 GCF_049581465.1 Caballeronia sp.
GGCCTGCCTTGGGCTTGCGCCGCGTGCTTCGAGCGGCTTCAGGTTAGAAGCAAATTGCTCCGACGCCGCGCGCCACGAGAATCGCTCGGCCCAGGCGCGGGCGTCGGCGCGTTCAATCTTCAGCGCCCGCAGACACGCTTCGCGCAGGTCTTCGTCCATTGCGCCGGGACCCTCGGTGCCGAGCACGTCGATCGGACCCGTCACTGGAAACGCCGCGACGGGTGTGCCGCACGCCATGGCTTCGAGGAGCACGAGGCCGAAGGTATCGGTGCGGCTCGGGAACACGAATACATCGGCGGCGGCATATACCTTCGCCAACTCGGCCTGTGACAGCACGCCCAGATAATTCACGTTTGTGTAGCGCGATTTGAGTTCGGCGAGCGCCGGACCTTCGCCCGCGACCCATTTAGAACCGGGGAGATCGAGCTTCAGGAACGCTTCCACGTTCTTCTCGACCGCCACACGTCCCACGTACAGGAAAATCGGCCGCGTGGTGTTCAGGACCTTCGAATCCATCGGCTGGAAAATGTCGAGATCGACGCCGCGGGTCCATAGCGCCACGTTCGTGAAGCCGAATTTTTCGAGGTCCGTTTTCACGACCGGCGTGGGCGCCATCACGGCCTGCGAAGGCTTGTGGAACCAGTGCAGGAATTTATAGGTGACCCCAAGCGGAATATGGAAACGCGCCTGTACGTATTCCGGAAAGCGCGTGTGATACGCCGTCGTGAAGGGCAGCTTGTTACGCAGGGCGAAAGATCGCGCCGCCATGCCAAGCGGGCCTTCGGTCGCGATATGAAGCGCGTCGGGGGCAAACTCCTCGATCCGTTGCGCGACGCGCCGGCCCGGCATGAGCGAGAGGCGAATTTCCGGATACGTCGGGCAAGCGATGGTCTTGAATTCGAGTGGCGTCAGCAATTCCACGCGATGCCCGAGCGCCGTCAATTCGCGGGTCGTGCTTTTCAACGTGCGCACGACCCCATTGACTTGAGGTTCCCATGCATCGGTGACGATCATGATTTTCATCGTATGGCCCTGGTGATGGATGACGCTCAGGCGGTCGCCTCAGCCTCTTGCAGATTGACTTCGGGCGAGCGCAAGACGGTCCAGTAGACAATCTTCAATTCGCCTTCCAAAGTTTCGACGAGTGCCGACAGGCTTTCGACCCAGTCGCCGTCGTTGCAGTAGAGAATGCCGTCGATATCGCGGATCTCGGCCTTGTGGATATGCCCGCAGACCACGCCATCGCAGCCGCGACGGCGGGCTTCGTCGGTCATCACGTGTTCGAACTGAGAGATGAAATTCACCGCATTCTTGACCTGGTGTTTCAGGTATTGCGAGAGTGACCAATAGTTTAGGCCGAGTCGTGAACGCACGCGATTGAACCAGCGGTTGAGCAGCAGGATCACGGTGTAGAGCGTGTCGCCGAGATAGGCGAGCCATTTGGCGTGCTGGATGACGCCATCGAAGAGATCGCCGTGGACGATCCACAGACGCTTGCCTGCGAGCGTGGTATGAAACGCTTCGCTGCGCACGTGGATATCGCCGAACGCCAGATCGCAGAACTGGCGCGCGGCTTCGTCGTGATTGCCCGGGATATAGACCACTTGCGTGCCTTTACGGGCTTTACGCATAACCTTCTGGATGACGTCGTTGTGCGCTTGCGGCCAGAACCAGCCCTTACGGAGCTGCCATCCGTCGATGATGTCGCCGACCAGGTAGAGGTATTCCGAGTCGTTATGGCGCAGGAAATCCAGGAGATAGTTGGCCTGGCAGCCGCCCGAGCCGAGATGGATATCGGATAGCCAGATGGTTCGGTATCGATGCGCGGCGTCGTTATCGTCCGCGTTCGGTTCCATACGGGACGCCGATGGCGGCGCAATGCTGGGAGCGGCTGCGCCTGGCGGCGTTGAATCGATCCGGAACGCGATGGATTCGGCGTCGAGGCTTGTTGCGCCGAAGAGATGAGTCGCGGACGATTTGATGGCCATGGGCTCGCGCAATGGGTTTCAGTGCCTGCATTGCGCCATGTGAGCGTGACGAAGCCATGACAGTCACGAGAAGTTCTTATTACGGGGGTGGGGCGGGGAGCCGGCGTGAGTTCGGTGGGTGCCGTTCGCGCGCGGGATTTGACGACGTCAATGCGATCGGAAAGAGACGGCATGGATCTCCATCATCATCTCGATATTGGGTTCCCTTATACTTTCAAATTTATGATGGAATCCTATGCAAACGCTTGGCGAAATGATTGGCGCGGTCGCGCACGATGTGGAGTGCAAGGTATGTCAAGGAAGGGCGACGCTTTACGGTGTTACGGATTTCAACAAGAATTGTGAGGAACATCGCGGCAAGTATTTGCCGCTGAGTGGTGTTCCGATTTACTACCATCGTTGCGATTCGTGCGGCCTGATTTTTACGACTGCGTTTGATCGGTGGGATAAGGCGGACTATCTCCGGCATATCTACAACGATGCCTACGAGTCGGTCGATCCCGATTATGTCGATGTCAGGCCTGCGCACAATGCCGAGTTCATATTGACGCTCATCAAGAAGGGTGAAGCGCTGACGTGCGTGGATTATGGCGGCGGCAACGGCAAGCTGGCTGGGCTATTGAGGGAGCGGGGCGTGGATGCCCGAAGCTGGGACCCCATGGGCGACGATGGCGCGATTCCGGCATCGGGGGCGTTTGATTTCGTTAGTGCGTTCGAAGTCCTGGAGCATACGCCGACACCGTTGCAGTCGATTGACGAAGCGCTTGGATTACTGGGTGAGCGGGGCGTGATGTTATTTTCGACGTTGACGACTGACCACTTGCCGCCACGAGCGATGGACAACTGGTACATAGCCCCGCGCAACGGGCACATTACGCTCTATACGAAGCGATCATTAAAGACGCTATTCGAGAGATACGGGTACCGCCTTCACCACTTCTCGGAAGGAGTCCATATGGCGTTGCGAGAAGCGCCGAGCTGGCTCTGATCGGCGGCGAAAAACCGTTACGGAGAGACAGCCGAAATCACCCGCGTCCCGGCCAGCCGATCATGTAAAAACTGACGATTGGGGTCGAAAAAAACGGCACAGGCCCAGGCAACGACCCACGCGGCCGAAATAATGAGCGTATGGGGAATGGAAATCCCAAAAGCCGGATGAAGGGCCAACGGCGGCAATACCCAAAGCCACGAAAAGACAAATCGAAGAAGCGCTCGCGCCGGTGAAACCGGCGTTCCTTGCGCATCGACCACTTTCAACCGCCAGGTTTTCATCGGCAGAGTCTGGCCGCCGTGCGTCCAAAAATAAACGAAATAAACCGCCAGCACGATCCCGATCCACGCCATTAACAGATTGTGGTGAGTCAGGCCATTGCGTTGCTGTGTGAGCGTCGAAAACAAATAGCCGGCGATAAACACGATCCCGAACAGAAGGACGCTCTCATAGATCATCGTGGCCAGGCGTCGACGCAACGCGGGGGCAACCAGTCCAGAACCCGAAAGAGAACTCACGAACGATCAAGATCCGTTAAAAATGGAAGGTGCCTGCTGGGGCGACACGGGAATCGGCGTAGCCGGGACAAAACTCGCGGGCGCAGCAGGGGTCGGTGCGACGTGCGCGGGCTGCATGGCAATCCCGGCCCGCTCATCGGCCAGTACCTCAGAAGCCCGCGAATGCTCACGCGCGTTCATCAGCCGATTGATGTCCTCGACTTCGGTTTTTCCGGAAGGCGGCGCGCTGACAACGGTCGGCCGGCGCGGCTTTTCGGCCGCGGCGAGCTTTTTCTTCTGGTCTTCAGGGAGCTTCTGATAGGCATCCCAGGCTTTCTCGCGCTTCTCGACGGGCACGGATTTCGACACCTGGTAATTTTCTCGCGCGACCTTGCGCTGATCCGGCGTCATGCGGACCCACTCGGCCATCCGCTCGTGAAGCCGTTTTTGCGCATCAGGCGACATCTTGTGATAACGCGACGCGATCTTCATCCATTTCCGCTTGCGCTCGTCGCTGAACTGATCCCATTGCGCGCTGAATGGCGCGAGCGCGATGCGCTCGGATTCGGTTAAATGACTCCACGCGAGCGGACCCTCGGAGATCAGAGGGGAAAGGGGAACCAGGACTTCGCCGGCACTTGCCCCGGCGGGCGCGGCAGCAGCCGACGCAACGTCAGAAGACGGATAGAAGCGCGGATACGTCGCGGCAAACGCGACAAGCCCCGCAATCGCGCATCCGAAAACAATCGCGAGGCCACGCTTGTAGCTCACCCGAGAACTCCCGCTGTCTTAGTTAGTTTTAATTTAATGATTGCGCGTCAGGTACGCGTTGAAACCGTGGTCGAGATAGGCGTCAAGCGGCAGGTTGTCGCTCAGCATGGCGGCGTCGATATCGGCGAGTTCAGCCGTGCGTTGCTGATCTTCCCAATAAGCGATTCCCGCTAGCCCGATAACCAGCGCAAGCAGCGGCCACGCCAGCGCAAGCCGCGAGAAACGGCCGCGCTTGGGCGCAGGCACGGTTTCAAAGCCACCCGAACTCCCACCAGCACCCGCCAGCGCGTGCGCAAAAACCGGCGCGGCAACCGCACTTTCCTCGGGTTTCTTGCGCGCAATGGCTCTGCGGCGAGCCGCCGCGAGCTGGTCGAGCGAGGCGGGCGGCAGGGTCGTAATGCTTTCGTCGAGTGCGCGGCAAACCTTCAGCGCAAACTCGGCTTCCTTTTGATCGAGAGCGTTGCTCATAGCGTGATTCCTTTCGCCTTCAGCGCGTGTGCCAGCGCATGTGTGGCCCGCGAGCAATGCGTTTTTACGCTGCCCTCAGAGCAGCCCATTGCAGCGGCGGTTTCGGCGACATCCATATCCTCCCAATAACGCATGAGAAACGCTTCCCGTTGACGTGCTGGTAGTTTCTGGATCTCCGCGTCGATCTGGTTGAGTACCTGTTCGCGCTCGAGCCTGTTCTCGCTGCTCTCGACACCGACTGCTCCGTCCTGCGATTCGAAGGTCTCCAGGGGGTCGAATTCATCGTCGTCGGCGTTACCGAACGACGAAAACAGACTCACCCACGTATTTCGGACCTTCTGGCGCCGGAAATGATCGTGTGTCGCATTCTGTAGGATACGCTGAAACAATAACGGCAATTCGGCCGGTGGGCGATCGCCGTATTTTTCGGCGAGCTTGATCATCGCATCCTGAACGATGTCGAGCGCCGCATCGTCGTCGCGTACGGTGTACACCGTCTGCTTGAACGCGCGTCTTTCGACGCCCGCCAGAAAATCGGCGAGTTCCTTGTCTGATGCCATCCGTTGGGCCCGGCGCAACGAGTGTGCGTCGAAAGGGTTCGTGAGAGGTTAAAAACCTGCGGATGCTAGCAAACTTTTGCCTCTACAGCGAGGAAATGCACCATTTAGCAGGCCTGGGCGGCCGGTATTCCGATGTGATTTCGGGCTAATCCGCGCCTTTTAGGGCTAATTTACCGACATCTTCCGACGCATTTCACGGAATTAATACTTGACGAACTTTATTGCGCCGGGCTATCGTTTCCGACTCGCATCATAAAGTGAACTGTCTCTTTGAGGCGAGCCCAAGAAGCTTGTCTATCAATCCAGACGCGCCGCTTGAACCCGAGCCACAAGCCCGGTAGAGAGCACCCGATCAATTTTTTGCCGAAAATTCGAAAGGTGAATGTATGAATATGCCCAGCGCGGAATTTTCCACGTCGGATACGACCCCCCAACACGAAGCTGAATCCATCGGCGGCACCGTGCTCATGCGCGCGCTCGCTGACGAGAAAGTCGAGTTCATCTGGGGCTATCCTGGCGGCTCGGTACTCTATATCTACGACGAGTTGTACAAGCAGGACCAGATCCAGCACATCCTGGTGCGCCACGAACAGGCCGCGGTCCATGCCGCCGACGCCTACGCGCGCTCCACGGGAAATGTCGGCGTCTGTCTCGTAACTTCAGGCCCCGGCGTCACCAATGCAGTGACCGGTATCGCCACGGCCTATATGGATTCAATTCCGCTGGTGATCATCAGCGGACAGGTTCCTACCGCTGCGATCGGCCAGGATGCGTTCCAGGAGTGCGACACCGTCGGTATCACGCGTCCGTGCGTGAAGCACAACTTCCTCGTGAAGGACGTGCGCGACCTTGCATTGACCATCAAGAAGGCGTTTTACATCGCTCGCACGGGACGTCCCGGGCCGGTGCTGATCGACATTCCGAAAGACGTGTCGAAGACACCGTGCAAGTACGAAACCATCAAGTCCGTCGCGCTGCGTTCGTACAATCCCGTCACCAAAGGCCACTCAGGCCAGATTCGCAAGGCCGTGCAGCTTTTGCTGTCGGCAAAGCGCCCGTATATCTATACGGGTGGCGGCATCATCCTGGCGAATGCGTCGCGTGAGTTGAACCAGTTCGCCGACCTGCTCGGTTATCCGGTGACGAATACGCTGATGGGCCTGGGCGGATATCGCGCGGACAACAAGAAATTCCTCGGCATGCTCGGCATGCACGGCACGTACGAAGCCAACATGGCCATGCAGCATTGCGACGTACTGATTGCAGTCGGCGCGCGTTTCGATGACCGCGTGATCGGCGATCCAGAGCATTTCGCGTCGCACGCCAAGAAGATCATTCACATCGATATCGATCCGTCCTCCATCTCCAAGCGCGTGAAGGTGGACATTCCCATCGTCGGCGACGTCAAGGAAGTGCTGAAGGAGTTGATCGAGCAATTGCAGACGGCCGAACACGGTCCCGACACGGCGGCGCTGGCTGACTGGTGGAAGGACATCGAAGCGTGGCGGTCGAAGGATTGCCTCAAGTTCGATCGCGAGAGCGAGATCATCAAGCCGCAATACGTGGTCCAAAAGGCGTGGGAGCTGACCGACGGCGAAGCCTTCGTCTGCTCGGACGTGGGCCAGCACCAGATGTGGGCGGCGCAGTTCTACCGCTTCAACAAGCCGCGCCGTTGGATCAATTCAGGCGGCCTCGGCACCATGGGCTTTGGTTTGCCTGCTGCCATGGGCGTGAAGATGGCGCATCCGGACGACGAGGTGTTGTGCATCACGGGCGAAGGCTCGATCCAGATGTGCATCCAGGAGTTGTCCACGTGCAAGCAGTACAACACGCCGATCAAGATCATTTCGCTGAACAACCGCTATCTCGGGATGGTGCGCCAGTGGCAGCAGATCGAATACAAGAAGCGTTACGCCAGTTCGTATATGGATGCGCTGCCTGATTTCGTGAAACTGGCTGAAGCGTACGGTCACGTGGGTATACGTATCGAACATACCCGCGACGTCGAGCCGGCGCTGAAAGAGGCGTTGCGCCTGAAGGATCGCACTGTGTTCCTAGACTTCCAGACGGATCCCACCGAAAACGTCTTTCCGATGGTCCAGGCAGGCAAGGGCATCACGGAAATGCTGCTCGGATCGGAAGATCTATAACGGCTGTTTTTAGCGGGACTCGCGTGGCCCACGTCTCCAAAAAGGACGGTCTGGCGGCTCGCAGGTCTTGCGAAAACACTCTATTTAACTGGATAAATGGGAACGCACCATGAGACACATTATCTCCGTGCTGCTGGAAAACGAACCGGGCGCGTTATCGCGTGTCGTCGGGCTCTTTTCCGCGCGCGGCTACAACATTGAAACCTTGACGGTGGCGCCTACCGAAGACAGTTCGCTGTCGCGGCTGACCATCGTTTCCATTGGCTCGGACGACGTGATCGAACAGATCACGAAGCATCTGAACCGCCTGATCGAGGTGGTGAAAGTGGTCGACCTGACAGAGGGCGCCCACATTGAGCGAGAGCTGATGCTGATCAAGGTTCGCGCAGTCGGCAAGGAACGTGAAGAGATGAAACGGATGGCGGATATCTTCCGCGGCCGAATTATCGACGTAACGGAAAAAACCTACACGATGGAACTGACGGGCGCCAGCGACAAGCTCGACGCATTCATCCAGGCACTGGACGCGACGGCGATTCTCGAAACCGTTCGGACAGGCAGTTCCGGCATTGGCCGGGGCGAGCGAATCCTGAAAGTTTGAGCGCTGCCGCGGGCTCAACGCCGCGGCCGCTCACTAGTTTCAAGTTACACACTCAATTCAACGAATTAAATTACGCCTAAGGAACTGACATGAAAGTCTTCTACGACAAGGACGCCGATCTCTCCCTCATCAAGGGCAAGCAGGTCACGATCATCGGCTACGGCTCGCAAGGCCACGCCCACGCGCTGAACCTGAAGGACAGCGGCGTCAATGTGACGGTCGGCCTGCGCAAGAACGGCGCATCGTGGAGCAAGGCTGAAAACGCCGGCCTCAAGGTCAAGGAAGTGGCCGAAGCCGTGAAGGGCGCCGATGTCGTGATGATGTTGCTGCCCGACGAGCAGATCGCCGAGGTGTACAAGAACGAAGTCCACGCGAACGCCAAGGACGGCGCAGCGCTCGCTTTCGCGCACGGCTTCAACGTGCATTACGGCCAGGTCGTTCCGCGCGCAGATCTCGACGTGATCATGATTGCTCCGAAGGCGCCGGGTCACACGGTACGCAACACGTACTCGCAAGGCGGCGGTGTTCCCCACCTGATCGCTGTTGCCCAGGACAAGTCGGGCGCGGCACGCGATATCGCGTTGTCGTATGCGGCGGCGAACGGCGGCGGCCGTGCAGGGATCATCGAAACGAATTTCCGCGAAGAAACGGAAACCGATTTGTTCGGCGAACAAGCCGTGCTGTGCGGCGGTACGGTCGACCTGATCAAGGCTGGCTTCGAAACGCTGGTGGAAGCGGGCTACGCGCCGGAAATGGCGTACTTCGA
>NZ_JBAUSA010000804.1:0-5866 GCF_049581465.1 Caballeronia sp.
CAACTGGGCAGCAAAGCGATGCCCGAGCCGTTAAGCGCCGCCTCCCTGAGGACCTCCGAATTATTGGTCTTCAGTCGACCCGTGACCGCAACCTTAGTCCGCGATTCACCACGGCCAAAGGTCCATACTTGCTGGTCGGCTCCATATGAAAAGCGCAGGCACTGATGGGTCGTCAACTCGCTCGGCTCGCCAGGTGTTCCGAACGCCGTCAGGTATTCGTGGCTAGCGACAACAAATCGGCTAAAGGATCCTAAAGGGCGACTGACCAGCGCGGCATTGGGAGCCGCATCCCCAAGACGTATGGCCAAGTCGATGCGCTCGGAAACAAGGTCCGAGATAGCGTCGCTTAGCATCAGGTCTAACTCGAGCTTCGGGTACTTGGCTAGAAATGCTCCGAGATGCGGACTGATGCACTGCCGGCCAAATGCGACCGGGACTGACACACGCAGTGGCCCCGTTGGCTCGGATCCGCGGTCAGTCACCGACGCATCGGCTTCGGCGACATCGTCGAGAATCTTCTTCGCGTGCGCATAGTACGTGGTTCCCGCGTCGGACAGCGTGACTTGACGCGTGGTTCGATTGAGCAGGACCGTCCCGAGTGACTCTTCCAATCCGTCTACAGACCGTGTCACTGACGATGTTGCAAGGTCCAGTTTTCTCGCCGCGCTCGAAAAGCCACCAGTCTCCGCGACCTCGGTAAACGCCCGCAGTGCCGAAAGCTTGTCCATGTCGAGTTCAGTACCATCGGTCAAGGTAGGTCTTGACGTGGTGAGCGGCGCGCAGACGTCCGGGACGAAGCGGTTCTTCATCCCTGACATACGCTCACCCATCTGGTCGGGTCCCCACGGGCGTGGCCGCCCGGGGTGTGTTACTTTTACTTGTTCACCAGATCTTTGAACGCTTTACCGGCAGTAAATTTGACGGTCTTCGCCGCGGCAATCTGGATCGACTCGCCGGTTTTGGGATTTCGCCCCGTTCGGGCTGCCCGGGCGCCAGTACTGAAGCTTCCGAAACCGATCAACTGGACGGCGTCGCCTGCGGTGACTGCCTTGGTAATCGTTTCGAAGATTGCATCGATCGTTTCTCCAGCGGCCGCTTTGCTGATGTCGGCTGTGCCAGCGATGGCATCAATGAGTTCCTGCTTGTTCATACGAATTCCCCAAGAGTAGTGTCGTGCGCCCACAAAACGGGCACACATCGACGCGTCACCTTACCGGAACAGCCCTCAGGGTGCAAATTGATCCGTCGCCAGAACCCTTTACAGTGCATTTTTGAAGCCTTTTGTAATGTTTGAGGGCCTTCGCGCGCTCAGCGGCTAGATCGGCGACGCTGCCGCGCCCATGCCGGACAGATCGCGAAATGACGCCCCTGTATGCCGATCCGGCAGTCGCGCGCCACCACCGAACAGCTTCTCGCGCAGCGTGCCGTCCGCATAGGATGTTTTGTACGCGCCGCGCGCCTGGAGTTCCGGAATCACGAGGTCGATGAAGTCCTCGTAGCTCGCGGGCGTCACGGTGCGGGTCAGGTTGAAGCCGTCGACGCCGGCTTCATCGACCCATGATTCAAGCGCGTCCGCGACCTCAACCGGGTTCCCCACAATGGTCGTATAGCGTCCCCCCAACTTCAGTTGATCGAGCAGGCGCCGTACGGTCCAGCCCGATTTTCCATCCGTCACGCGCTGCACCGACGACTCGATACCGCGGCTTTTATGACCACCCGGCGCGTCGAGTTCGTCATCAAGATCGAACTTCGAATAGTCGATACCGGTGCCTGCCGCAAAATGCGCGAGTCCGGCTTCGGCACTTGCGTATCGCGCGTACTCTTCAAACTTCGCTTCCGCTTCTTCGGTCGTGCGTCCGACGACTACGGTGATACCCATGAATATCTTCAGGTCGGCGGGATCGCGGCCGGCCTGCGCCGCTTGCTCGCGCAATGCATCGACGAGCTTTCGCGTGCCTTGCTTGCTTTGGCTCGATACGAAAACGCACTCGGCGTGACGGATGGCAAAGGCTTGACCGCGCCCGGACGAGCCCGCCTGGAAGAGAACCGGCGTGCGTTGCGGCGAGGGCTCGCAAAGGTGGTATCCCTCCACGCTGTAATAGCGGCCATGGTGATTGACCTTATGCACTTTCGTTGGATCGGCGAACTGGCGCGCGTCCCGGTTGCGAACCACGGCATCGTCTTCCCAACTGCCTTCCCATAGCTTGTAGAGGACATCGAGATATTCATCGGCGCGATCGTAGCGTTCGTCGTGCGCGATCTGCTCGGTGAGGCCCATCGCACGCGCCGCGCTGTCTAGATAGCCGGTCACGATGTTCCAGCCGATTCGTCCGTCCGTGAGATGGTCAAGGGTCGAGAAGCGCCGGGCAAGCAGATACGGCGGTTCGTAAGTCAGGTTCACCGTAATGCCGAAGCCAAGATGCTGCGTGGCGGCGGCCATCGCGGAAACGAGCATCATCGGGTCGTTGACCGGAAGTTGAACTGACTCCTTCAAGGTCACGTCCACCGACTGATGGTAGATGTCGTAGGCCCCAACGATATCCGCGATAAAAAGGCCATCAAACAGGCCTTTTTCGAGCAGTTTCGCCAGATTCGTCCAGTAGGAAAGCTTTCGATAGTCTGTCGACTGGTCGCGCGGGTGTGTCCACAGGCCATGGTTGATATGGCCGACGCAGTTCATGTCGAACGCGTTCAAAAGGATTTTTTTCTTGCTCATGGGATGGCGCTCGGCGGACGAGTTGAGAGACATAGCGTTCTCGACATGACATGCTGCGGGCAAGGTCCGCGAAATTTCCAGGACCCTGGTTCATTTGGGCTACGCACGCTAAGCGTCCAACGGTAGCCTAAAACGGCTTGTCGCCTTCGATCGTCGTGCGATACATCTTGCGGCGCAGATGATCGGGCGTCCCGGCGGCAAGGTGCATGAGCGAGCGGTTGTCCCAGAACACCAGGTCGTGCTCGCGCCAGACATGACGGTAAAGATGCGCGTCGCGCACGCTGTGATCGAACAGCGCTTTAAGGAGGTCGCGGCTTTCGTCCTCCGGCAGGCCGATCACGCGCGTGGTGAAATGTTCGCTGACGAACAGCGCCTTGCGGCCGGTTTCGGGGTGCGTACGCACGATCGGCTGCACGACCGGCTTCACTTGCGCGATCTGTTCTTCAGACAGGTTGGGACGCCAGGGGCTGCGTTGCTGCAACTCTGCGTACTTCGCCAGATACGTGTGCTCGGCGAAGCGGCCTTCCACCGCATCGCGCAGCGCTTGCGGCAGCGTGTCCCATGCAAGGTGCATGTTGGCGAACAGGGTATCGCCGCCTTCAGCCGGCAATTCCTGGGCGTGCAACAGCGAGCCGAGACTGGGGGTTTCCTTGTATGACAGGTCGGAATGCCAGTAATGCCCGGCATCGCCGAGACCGATCGGCTGGCCGTTTTCCATGATGTTCGACACGATCAGGATCTCGGGAAATCCCCCGAGCTGGAACTGATGCAGCACATGAATCTGCAGCGGACCGAAGCGGCGGCTGAACGCAATATGCTGCTCGGGCGTGATGCGTTGGTCGCGGAATACGAGCACGTGGTGATCGAGATGCGCGCGATGAATGCGCTTGAAGTCGTCGGTGGCGAGCGGCTTGCTCAGATCCAGACCGATTACTTCGGCGCCGAGCGGGGCGTCGAAAGGCACGATTTCGATGGACTGCCGCGCGATGAGCGAAGCGCCTTGGGCGTCGGGGGTAGCGGTGGAAGTCGTCAAGAGGCTCTTTTATCTTTTCGGGGTTGTCGCGCTTCGGGGCTCTGCGGGCAGCAGAGGACCCCGAGCAAAACGATAAATCTAGAATGGCCCGTGCGCGCGGTCAACAAATCAAAACCGATACGCTTATCTGCTTTAACGATAAACGGCGCGCTTTAGTAGACAGGCGACGGCCAATGTTCGAAAAGCCGACCAGGGGAACGACGTCACAATGCCCCGTGCCTCAATACAAATGCTGGCCGCCATTGATGGCGAGATTGGCGCCGGTCATAAAACCGGCATCGTCCGAGCACAGATAGAGAACCAGGGCCGCGACTTCCTCCGGCTTGCCGAGACGACCGACCGGAATCTGCGGAAGGATCTTCGAATCCAAAATTTCCTGGGGAATCGCAGTGACCATTTTGGTGGCGAGATAGCCGGGCGAAATTGTATTGACGGTGACACCCTTGCGCGCCACTTCCAGCGCCAGCGATTTGGTGAAACCGTGCATGCCGGCCTTGGCCGCCGCGTAGTTGGTCTGGCCGATCGAACCCTTCGAGCCATTGACCGACGAAATGTTGATGATGCGTCCCCAGCCGCGCGCGGCCATGTCGTCGCAAAACGGCTGAGTCATGTTGAAGACCGAATCAAGGTTGGTGCGGATGACCACGTCCCAATTGACCTTGTCCAGCTTCTTGAGCGTCATGTCGCGCGTGATACCTGCGTTGTTCACCAGGATGTCGACGGGACCGCCTTCAGCCGTGATCCTTGCCGCACATTGCTGGCATGAGTCAAAGTCAGTGACGTCTACCGGATATGCGCGGAAGTTGCGGCCTTGAGCTTGCATGTTGGCGAGCCAGTCGTTCGCATGAGTGTTGTTCAGCGAGCGTGTGACGACTACAGAGTAACCCGCATCATGCAATCTCATGCTGATCGCTTCCCCAAGGCCACCCATGCCACCTGTTACTACCGCGATTCGATTCGTCATCCTATTCACCCGTCGTCTGGAGGGCTTGGTTCAGCATCTGTTTAATACGCCGGTATTTTTGGCTTGATGGTATTACGAGACTGAAGTTCGGTGCACTCAGGCGGAACCACTAGCCGGCCTCGGGTATCGCCGACTGGCGCACGCACGGGAACTGACCTAGATTTTCCTCAGCAGAGTACGTTGACGGTACGCCTGCACGTCCGTCGGGTGCCTTTTTGCTGACGCGAGGGGGCTAGGGGGCATCGACGCTCTCGCTCACGATGGTATTGCCGCTTCTGGATTCGCCCCGGAGACGCCATGACAGCCGTCCGTAAGATATGGAGCGTGCTAGTTGGCAAGCCGCTCGATCCCCTCGATCCACGCACGCGCCACGCAATTGCTGTCACGCCGCTAATCGCGTGGGTCGGCCTCGGCGCGGATGGCCTGTCTTCCTCTTCTCGCCGTGGGTGAAGTCGATGCGCAAAGTTACGAAGGCGCGGAGCATCTGGAACGTTTGCAAGGAACGATCAAGTCATCGCTCGAATACTACGTTGCGCATTGCCGCCGCCACGGCATTGCGGCCGACTACCGGGTTGCCTTCGGCACCCACCCGATCGGCGAATTCCTGACACTCGCTGAGACTACGTTGAACGAGTTTCCAAACAGCGTGTGCTTTGCCAGCAAACTGATCTTCAAGAGGGTCAATTTTCTTACCGCGTGGTTGCACAATCAGACGCCCGTCGAGATCCAGACACGCCTGCACCAGCAGGGCAGGCAGATGGTGCTGTTACCCATGAATGTCGGATGACTAGCAGAACTCGCGCGGGCGGGCTGGCGCCGCTCTGACGCGCCCGGGCGCAGTGTAGGCCGCCGTGAATAAAAATAGTGTAAAGCCCGATGGGACTTACGAACGTTTGGCGTAAACGTCGAATGTTTACAGCATTTTTTCTTGTTATGCAGAGGCAAGGAATCCTACACTTCCGGCAGATTGATCAAACCGGAGTAGGGGCGATGCCAAAGCAACGTACAGTAACGAAAAGCCACGCGCGAATTACCTCTGTTCATCGTGGCATTGGCAGCGTCGTAATAAGACGCTTCGATCCGGCGCGCGATTCGTTCGATGAGTTGACGGAGGTGCTGCATCGGGCGTTTTCGCGGCTTGGCGGGATGGGCC
>NZ_JBAUSA010000805.1:0-1503 GCF_049581465.1 Caballeronia sp.
GACCCGTCTTCTGAGGCACCGGCAAAACTTGCCGATGGACGTAGTTCTGCTGCTTTGCAGGCAACTGTCGTCACACACGTTTCCGTCTCGGCAGTCGGCTTTGAAATTTCCAGTGTTGTCTTCGCGCCCAGCCGCACAAAGAGCTGATAGTCGGCTTCGTTTCCTTTTACGCAGGTCGTGAAAAACACCTCTTCGCCATCAGCGGAAATCGCATTGTATGCATTTGGGCTCGCAGCCGAGTCATAGTCCTCGAGACCAACATCGACCTTGCACGTCGGACTGATCGGCTCATGCGATGCGTTCAGCGCCACCAGCTGCAGCGAAGGCTGCATACCATCACAACCGCGGTTCAGTTCGTAGACCTGTCGCGTCGCATGTAACGCTTCAGGCACCAAGGCCGCTAGTTCAGGTTCGAACTCCCATTGGCTTGAACTTGAGAAGAGCAAGCGGCACAGGTCGGGGCTTGCGCCTTCATACGCAAGTACGATCGGAGTTCCAGACAGTGTCTTCAGCGGGGATCCTGCGATTTCCCAGTTTTCGCTCAAATCGGGCAGTTCGGTTTGATGCAGCAGAAACTCAGTTTCGAGCCCTTGCTGGAAGGCGGCTTCGTCGTTGGATCCAGGCTTTCCGAGATTGACGACAGATTCCAATGTGGAGGATATGTCTCGGTCCTCGAATTCTGGCTCAAGCACAGACGGCGTCATCTCCGACTTGGTAGTCCAACTCGAGGCTGTGCGGTGAGCCAAGTAGTCGAGATTCGTCACCCCTGAGGGCGCTCCGGCGAATGCGCCCGGAGAGTAAAAGGCGACGCTTTCACCGTCTGGGTTGACAGCTTCGATCGTGAGCGCGCCGAACCCCGCCTTGTAAACCGGGCTGACCAGCTCGTACGCACGACAATCCGGGAGACGAGTGGAACCCTGTTCCTTACGGATCGCTTCATTCGGACAACCACCCGCAGCCAGGGCCGGGGTGGGAATCGCCGTGAGGGCCGTTGCGGACAGGGCAACGAAGGACACAAGCGTGCATACGCGCGCCACGACATCTGCTCTCTTTAGGCGCATCACGACGCGACCTCCCTGTTGTTGTGCGCGTGAGCGCGGAATGTTTGTGTTAACTGCATGCCCTTGTCGGTCAGGCGCCAAGCGTTGGGAATGCCCTGGGTTTGGCCCCCCGTGTTCTCGAGCAGGCCGAGGCGCTCGAGGCGACGTAGCAGCTTTGAGATCTGGCCCTGGTCAGAGACACCCGCCGCATCGGCGATCTCACGATTACTGGGAGCAGACCCCCGCCCACCGGGAGCAAGCTCCCGTGCGCTCAACTCCGCAACCGCTGTCAACACCATCTGCGTACGAACCGTCAAACGGAAATCGATCGGCATTGAGCGCTTCCCAGCGGGTGTGACCGACGCACCACCCCGCGCCCGCGCAGAACCGACGCTGAGCTCGGGCACACGACGTGCGATCTCCCGTGCGGCGGCCGCGTGCCCGCGGTAGGGCAGCACGATCG
>NZ_JBAUSA010000806.1:0-7061 GCF_049581465.1 Caballeronia sp.
CTTGAAGCCCGTGCGATGGGTTATCTGAAGGCGTCGGACACGATCGTGTTCAACGTGCACGAGTTGCTCGATATTGCCAAGAAGGAAGCGCGGGCGTTGAGCGCGGCGGGCTATCGCGCGCCGTTGCGTGCCACGCACATTCCCGTTGCCGGACGCTCGGCCATCTCGACCATCAAGGCGTCGCTGGTCAATATGCGCGACGGTCGCTTTATCAGCGATCACGACTACCTGATCGCGAGCCGGATCGCCGAAGCCGTGTGCGGTGGCGACGTGGAGGCGGGCAGTCTCGTCGATGAAGAATGGCTGCTGGCGCTCGAGCGTCGCGCGTTCGTCGACTTGCTCGGCACGGCCAAGACGCAGGAACGGATCATGGGCATGTTGCAGACCGGCAAGCCGGTTCGTAACTAAGGCGGCCGCACTCAAACATGAGTGGGATCAGAGTAGGGCGCTAAAGCACCAACTCTGATCGACATAGGAGTTGCAAATGAGCAAACAACTGCAGGACGCATATATTGTCGCCGCGAGCCGGACGCCTATCGGCAAGGCGCCGCGTGGCATGTTCAGGAACACGCGCCCGGATGAGCTGCTGGTCCACGCTATTCGCTCGGCTGTCGCACAGGTTCCGGGGCTGGATACGACGCTGATCGAGGACGCGATCATCGGTTGCGCGATTCCTGAAGGCGAGCAGGGTCTTAACGTGGCGCGTATCGGGGCGTTGCTTGCCGGCCTGCCGAACACGGTCGGCGGTGTCACGGTCAATCGCTTTTGCGCGTCGGGCGTGACAGCGTTGGCGATGGCGGCGGACCGCGTTCGCGTCGGTGAATCGGATGTGATGATCGCGGGCGGCTGCGAGTCGATGAGCATGGTGCCGATGATGGGCAACAAGCCATCGTTGTCCCCGCATATCTTCGATCGCGACGAAAACATCGGGATTGCTTACGGTATGGGCTTGACTGCCGAGCGCGTGGCGGAGCGCTGGAAGATCAGCCGCGAAGCGCAGGACGCGTTCTCCGTGGAGTCACATCGGCGCGCGCTCCAGGCGCAAGCGAACGGCGAGTTCAACGATGAAATCTCGGCATTCACGCTGAACGAGCGCTTCCCGGATTTATCGACGGGCGAGATTCGCGTGAACACGCGCGAGATCAGGAACGACGAAGGCCCGCGGCAGGACACGACCCTGGAGGGACTCACGAAACTACGTCCCGTTTTCGCCGCGAAGGGTTCGGTCACGGCGGGCAATAGCTCGCAAACGTCCGATGGCGCGGGTGCGTTGATCGTGGTCAGCGAGAAGATCTTGCGGCAATTCAACCTGACGCCGCTCGCGCGTTTCGTGAGCTTCGCGGTGCGCGGTGTGCCACCCGAAATCATGGGCATCGGACCGAAGGAAGCGATTCCTGCTGCACTGAAGGCGGCTGGATTGAAGCAGGATGACATCGACTGGATCGAACTCAATGAAGCGTTTGCGGCGCAATCGCTGGCCGTGATCCAGGATCTCGGGCTCGATCCGTCGAAGATCAACCCGCTCGGCGGCGCGATTGCACTTGGCCATCCGCTGGGTGCGACGGGCGCGATCCGGGCGTCGACGGTTGTGCACGGGTTGCGCAGGCGCCAGTTGAAGTACGGCATGGTGACCATGTGCGTGGGAACGGGCATGGGCGCGGCTGGGATTATCGAACGGATGTAATCGTTCGCTCGACACAAAGCCAAACTACGGTTCGCGCGCCAGCCGGTTCGCGGACCGTTTATGCATTCAGGAGACAGAAATGGACATCATCATTGAGCGCGCCGACGGCGTATTGAGCATCACGCTGAACCGTCCGGCCCGGAAAAACGCGCTGACGGCCGCGATGTATCAGGACATGGCCGATGCTTTCTTCGACGCGGAAAACGACCCGGCCGTGCGTGTCGTGCTGATCCGCGCGAACGGCGATTCGTTTAGCGCGGGCAACGATCTTGAGGACTTCATGAAGGCGCCGCCCGCGACCGGGGACGCGCCCGTGTTCCAGTTCCTGCGCGCCATCAGCACGGCGAAAAAGCCGGTTGTGGCGGCGGTGGCGGGCGTGGCGGTGGGTATCGGTACGACGATGCTTTTGCATTGCGATCTGGTTTATGCCACAACGACCGCCCGCTTCGCGTTGCCGTTCGTGCAGCTTGGCCTGTGCCCGGAGGCGGCGTCGAGCTTGTTGTTGCCACGAATCGCGGGATATCAGCGGGCGGCGGAAAAGTTGCTGCTGGGCGAGCCGTTCGATGTCACCGAGGCATTGAACATGGGTATCGTAAATCGCGTGATCGCGGTCGAGGAACTCGATGCGTTTGCACGCGCTCAGGCGAAGAAACTGGTGGCGCTGCCGGCGGCGTCGCTGAAGGTGACCAAGGCGTTGATGAAGGGCTCGGATGCGGGAGAGGTGGGTAGGCGCATATCGGAGGAGGCGGAGCACTTCGGGCGCATGCTGAAAGGCGGCGAGGCGCAGGAAGCGTTCAAGGCTTTTTTCGAGAAGAGGAAGCCGGACTTCAGCCAGTTTAATTGAAGGTGTTGTGTTGTTCAGGGCGAGGACTCGACCGGTTAAAGGAGTGCCGGTCGGGTTATGACGTGAATGCCTGAGCCGTCGTTGCTGTCGATCGACACGTCGGATTGACTGGCGCGGGCGCCTCAGTCGTCCGGTTCCATCGCACTCTCTTGCCAAGTCAGATACTCGGCTCACGCGATTGAGAAAACGCGGTGAAGCTATTTTCATTCGATCAAAGATCTGTTCTCATTTACCAAACAACTAATCAATCTCGGTGTCGACAATTTTTTGCAGTTACTAAAACAGTTATGTCGCAAAATGCTCGTATGCTTACGCGACGACTGCCGATTAGCCGCCGCTAACTTGTAAGCCACGTTAGATCAATAATAAGTTATTTTAAATAATAGGTTAGCTATGCTTATAAATTAATGTCATTGGAGATCTTGCCAATATCTATCGTCTTATTCAGATTATGAGGCGGGTTGAATTGCTTGTTCGCAGGGGACGGAACGCGTGCTTTCCCTTCCAAAGCCTTTCGCTTCGACCTTGTTGATATTTGCGGAAGAGTCATCTCTCAACGATCGAGAAATTCCATCTTCATCACGACGACAATCGCGCTACGTTAATCAGTTTTCCATTTCTACCGGCCTCCAACGACAATAGCACTGACCCCTATGCGTTTTCCGCGTTGAGCGAAGTCGTAAATATCGATGACTATGAATCGGCGCACGGTGTTTATCCGGTAAGCGTGGGTCGCCGATGGCATGGCGGTATTCATCTCACGCCGAAGCTCCGCGATGAACCAGTGCGTGCTATTGCCGACGGCACGGTTGTGGCCTATCGGTCTACGTCCGAATTGGGAGAAGGGTTCGATAGTAGCTTCATCTTGCTCAAACATGAGACCGAAACTGGGTGCGATCGACCGCTGATTTTCTATTCGCTTTACATGCACCTCAAGAGGCACAAGGCGCTGAAGGTCAGGCCGATGCAGTTGCGAGCGGTGGTTCCTTTCATGCAGACGGCGACAAGCGACGTACGGGCGGACGGCGAGACGAAGGTGTATCGGAAAGACGTTCTTGGATATCCTGGCGAGATGTACGGTCACCGGATGATTCACTTTGAAATCTTCATGGCCGACGTGGATTTTCAAGCTTATTTCAGCAGGACGCAGCTCGGTAAGCAATCAGTTGAGGTGGACGGTACGGACGAGCTTTGGGGCGACGTCTATTTCGTGATACCTGCTACGTCGTTCCGAGAAAAGCCAAGTGCGCAAAGTAGCGTGACTGGCCGTTCCGAAGGCACGACGTTTGTCCGAATTTCGTATGACAAAGGGGTGAAGTACACGACCGTATGGGTTAGTAGGGAGTCGGGTAATGCCCTCACGCTGATAACTCCGGCCGACGGGGTTACGGAAGCCGAATGTGAATACTCCCTATTCAAGACGGCCTGTGATAGGTATCCAGCATGCCCGAGCGCGGGTTACGAGTTATTGCGATTTGGACGGGTTCTCGGTCCAGTCAAGGGCAAATTGCCCGTCGAGCAGAACGTCAACTGGCAGTTGATACCGTTCGCCGAAGGCAAGTCCGGTTATATCGATCTAAATTCACCGAGTATCCGAACCCTATCCGACGCTGACTTTCCGTCTTTCAAAGGGTGGATGAAAACGTCGGAGGGAAGCGGCGTGTTATCGAGCGACGGATTATGTGACGTGGAGGCGATCCTCGATATTGTTTGCGAGTCGGACGTGCCGGAACCTAGGGCTGGTGTCGATCGTCAGGAACGGTTAGCGTTTTATTTGAGTCAAGCCGACACGGCACGTCGTAAGTTGCGCGGGATGATCTGCGAGGCGCCGACCGAATGGGACAAGACGACAAACGTCCTGCGATTCGGCGGGTTGACGAAGCAGGGCGAGCGTTTCGAGAACAAGCCCGAAGAGCTTCAAAAGTTCTTGGAGTGTGTTGAACAGTTTCAGTTTTGGGACAAGACGGGATTGCCGAAGAAGATATGGCATTTCCATCCGCTGGCGTTTATCGAGCACTTCCGGAAGTGCAAATGGTTGAGTCGCAGTGAGTTGATCCAGTTGGTGCCCGTCAGTGCGGTGCGGCCTCACAAGGGTGGATGGGTCTCTGAGAAAGTGGTCGTGGACCGGGCCGCGATTGAGCAACATCGTCCCGACATGAACCGAGCACTGCGTAAGTTTGGCATTCTGTCGCCCGAGCGTATGGCTGCATTCTTTGGCAATGCCATGCAGGAAACGCAGTGGTTTGGCAAGCTTTACGAAAACAATCCCACCGCGTGGTACCACCCTTGGGACGGCCGTGGGTTCATGCAACTCACTGGGCCGGGAAATTACATCAAATACTGGCGGTGGCGTGGGCGTGACGTGCCCGACAAAATGGAGCAATCGTTGGTCGCGGCCTACGGCAAGAAGGATCGCGCCGGCTTGCAAGACGGCCAGAACCCCGGGCTTACAGAGAAGATGATTCAATGGCGGCTGGATTTGGAGGGCGCGAGAGCGAGCACTCGATACGATGCGGCAGACAGTGCTGCCTCCTACTGGGCTTGGAGCGGTGCCGCGCGGTTCGCTAATCGTCCCTCGAAGTACGAATATGCAAACGTAACCATCAATGATCAACGAGTCGCCTACTACAAGAGTGCTTCCTTCGGGCAAGTCGCAGCTACGGTTAACTTTGGTAGCCCGGTGAGTAATCTGGCGGACACAAAGTACGGTAGCTATCTCGTTGGGTATGACGGCGGCACAACCTTTTTGGCTGTGCAAATGTTTTGCGAATCTCTAAGGCCCGGGTTACTGGAGGATGCCGCCGGGATTTCTCAGCAAGGCAACGGGTACGTCTTGAGCAATCAGGCGGAACAGTTCATACCTGAACAGCACGTCAAATTGATTCGTCTTGCTTCAAAAAATTGGACCGGAGGCGGAACGCTGACTGATAGCACAACGGGCGAGCCGTTCGATCGTTTTCGGCGTTTTCATTTCTGCATCGTACATCGGGATCAAGCGCTTTGTGGCTGGAGCGACGTTGTGCCCCATCTCTCCAATCCGAGTAAAAGCTCGCTGGGCGAGGTATTGAAGTTAATCAAAAGCGTCGAGTTCATTGACGACTGGATTCCGACGAGCGTGGTGCCGCACTAAAAGAATGTGAGCGTTAAACGCTTTCAGGTTCGACACCACCGAATTTGCAACGTGTTAAACCACTTTCCCGTACTCCACAAACCCGTTCTCCCGCGCGAAACTCGCCAGCCGCAAGCCCGCCTTCTCCGCGATAGAAATCGCCAGCGACGTCGGCGCGGAAATGGTGACTAGCATCGGTACGCCGACTCGCGCCGACTTGCGAACGAGTTCATAACTTGCCCGGCTTGAAAGAAACACGAAACCTTGTGTGGTATCGATACGTTGCAGCACCAGATGGCCGATCAGCTTATCGAGCGCGTTGTGGCGTCCGACGTCCTCGAACGCGAACTTGACCGCGCCACGTTCATCGCACCAGGCGGCCGCGTGCAATCCCCCCGTCAGCTTCGATAACCGCTGATGCGCCGGCAATTCACGCGCGGCGTGGGCGATGGCATCGCCAGCGAGACGTTTCAGGAAGCCCGTATCGGGTACGCGTTCCGGCTGCAGATCCAGCAACTCGATACTCTCGATCCCGCAAACGCCACAGCCCGTTCGGCCGGCCATCGCCCGCCGCTTGTCCTTGAGCGCGACGAACGCCTGCTGCACGACCTGAAGATGCACTTCGGCGTAGGGCAATTCGCTATCGCTTTCAGCCGAACGAAAAAAGACCTCGATATCCTGGATATCGCTGCCGCGTTCCACGATTCCTTCTGTCAGCGAGAAGCCGACAGCGAACGCTTCCAGATCGCGCGGCGTGCACATCATCACCGCGTGGGAAATGCCGTTGTAGACGAGCGCGACGGGCCATTCCTGGCCGACGTCGTCGGTGGCATCGCGACTTTCTCCCGACCGGTGCCGCGTGATTTGCCGCTTTACGTAGCCGGGTTGATCGTCGATATCTGCGTCATTCACGTTAACGTTTCCTTACGATGTCGCGGCGCAACATTTTTCGAGAATTTCTAGGAATAATCCGGGCATATCGCTTGCTGCTTTATGGTGCAACAGACACAATCAAGCGGTCCCATGCCCTACGATAACCGAAGCGAATCGCACTCGCTCAACATCCGCCTACCTTGTTCATCACGCCAACGAGGCACCCGCCATGGCACTTTACGACGCCCCGCGCCTGTTCCGGTTCGAGATTGAGTCCTCCGAGAATCTGCGCTTTATTCCTTTGGCCGTACGCTTCAATCTTGATCGCTTTGGCCGACGGATCACGCTTGATCAGTGGCAGCAACTGCCGCTTGACGACCGCGAATTGCTCGCGCGCTTTCCTGTGGAAATCGACGTAGAGATAGAGCCCAATTTCGATGCGGCACTCGCCGAAATGTTGCATACGCATGCCCATGTGGAGCCTGAAGCCTTCGAGCCCGATACGGATCCCATCTGGATCCATACGAACGTTGTTCATGAGAGCGTGATTC
>NZ_JBAUSA010000807.1:0-4624 GCF_049581465.1 Caballeronia sp.
GCGCTTTACGCACTCGATCATCATGTTGAGCGTCTGGCCGATGATCACGCGAACGCACGACTACTTGTCGAGCTACTCGCGGCCGAACCGCACTTCGTGTTTCAAACACGAGTTCCAGCGTCGAACCTGATCCTGTTCGAACTGCAGGGTCTGTCTATCGATGCGAAGACAGGGAGTCACTCGAGTCGCGGATCGCAAACGGAGCTACCATAGCCAAACCGGATGCAGCAATCCCACGCAACGATCGCGTCTTGACTCGATGGAGCCCGCCATGAGCAACGACTCTCCAGCCACGCCCTACGAGCTGTCATCAGGCGGCAGCCGCTACCACCAGGTGTATCCCACGCTGGACGAAAGACAACTAGCGATACTGGATCGCTACGGCGAGCGACGCAAGCTGAATGCCGACGAGATTCTTTATTCCGAAGGCGAACGGCACATCTCCATGTTTGTCGTTCTCTCCGGAACAGTCGAGGCGATCCGAGCGTCCGTTCTCGGCCCACATGTGCTGGGCAGATATGGCGCCGGTTGTTTCACCGGCGAGGTTGGGACACTCGCCGGTCGGGCCGCATCGGCAACGACACGGGCGGTTTCCGAGTGCGAGGTTATCGTCGTAGATGAGGAGTCACTCCGCGCACTCGTGATTGCTGAAGCGGAGATCAGCGAAACCATCATGCGCGCCTATATCCTGCGCCGCGTCGCTTTTATCCAGGACCAGCACCCGGGCTTGATGGTGATTGGCAGTACAGCCTCCGGCCCTACGCTGCGGCTGCGTCACTTCCTCAGCCGCAATGGTCAGCCTGCGGCCTACTTCGATGTCGTCGAACACACCGAGACAAAAGAACTCCTGAGGCGCTATGGCGCAACGGAAGCCGACATCCCGGTTGTGGTCACGCTGAAAGGCGCCGTTCTCAGGCAACCCACCCACAGGGCCGTTGCAGACGCGATCGGCCTCAGTCCGGACAGGCTGAACGGCGAGCACTTTGACCTCGTTGTGGTCGGCGCGGGTCCGGCCGGGCTCGCTGCCGCGGTGTATGCAGCATCGGAGGGATTGAAGGTGGCGGTTCTGGATGCCAAGGCGCCCGGGGGCCAGGCGGGCACCAGTTCCAAGATCGAAAATTACTTCGGTTTTCCGACTGGCATATCGGGGCAGGCGCTCGCCGGCCGCGGGCTATCCCAATGTCGCAAGTTCGGAGCGGATGTCGGCGTGCCCATCGAGGCACTGAAGATTGATTGTGGGGACACCCAATCGTTTCACATCGGACTGGACTATAACGAGGGCGTTCATGCTCGCGCCGTGGTGATTGCCACCGGTGCGCGTTATCGGAAGCCGGCGCTTCCGCGCCTCGAGCATTTCGAGGGTAGTGGCATCTACTACAGCGCAACATTCATGGAGGTTGCGTTCTGCACCAACGACGAGTTGATTGTGGTTGGCGGCGGGAATTCGGCCGGACAGGCTGCGGTATTCCTCGCGAGATTCGCACGTCATGTCCACGTCGTCGTTCGCGGCGACGGACTCAGTGCGAGCATGTCGGATTATTTGATCAGGCGGATCAACGCGGCAGCCAACATTACGCTTCACACGAGAACACAGATCGTTGAGTTATGCGGCGAGTCAAAACTTGAGGCCATAAGGTGGGACCGTCAGGGGCAGATCGAACACAAGCCCATCCAGCACGTTTTCCTTTTTCTGGGTGCGCAGCCCAATACCCGGTGGCTTGGCGATTGCATCGCCCTGGACAAGGATGGATTTGTGCTGACCGGTGCCAATATCCACGACAAGTGGAAAGCCGATCGGCCACCGCATGATCTCGAGACGAGCCGGCCCGGCATCTTCTCAGCCGGTGACGTGCGTAGTGGCTCAGTCAAGAGAGTGGCGGCTGCCGTGGGCGAGGGCGCAGCCGCCATTCAGGCCGTTCACCAATATCTTGCTCGCCGCGAGTGACGCAGTAATCATGACAACCTCTGTAGAGACCGGCTTCGCGCCATTGCTTGCTGGTAGATGCCTGTGCGGCGCAGTCCATTACGTGGTGAAGGACGAGTTTGCCTATGCGTTGAACTGCCATTGTTCGAAATGCAGGCGAGCAACCGGATCGGCATTCAAGCCATTCGCGGGTATAGAGCGTGATAAGCTAAGCATTACTCACGGTGCTGACAGTCAGATGGTCTTTGGCAATGAGAGTGCTTCGCACGATGTTCATTGCAAGGTATGCGGCAGCCTGCTGTTTTCGGTGGTTCGCGGCGGTGAGTTCGTTCACGTTACGTTGGGAACGCTTGATGACACGCCGAGCATTCGCCCGACCGCCCACATTTTTGTCGGCTCAAAGGCTCGATGGTTTTCTATAACCGACCAATTACCGCAGCATGACGAATTCGGTTAATCCTGGTCGACGATGATCTTTGCGTTCGCACCCGGCTCGACGCGTTCGTGGGCCTTCGCGATTTCCGGCAGGGGAAAGATTTCGACCTGAGGATGTTGCAGCGCCCCTCGTTCCAACAATACTGCGATTCTTTGCTTCTGAACGCGTTTGTAAGAAATTGACGATAGAACGGTCGACAGGCCCGCAGCGCTAAATCGTTGACGATTTGCGATGCGAGCTTGTCGACAGGTACGGTTAGCAGGCTCTCGGACACCTGACCTATCAACTCGCCTCGGTCGTCACTTCCGTCAGGTCTCCCGTTGCGAGACTTAGAACAAAGCCCCGAATTACTATATCCGACGGGATCCACGGATGGGACCGAAGCTTCATCATCTGCTTCCTCGTGGCTTCATTGACGTCGGTATAGAAGTGGAACTTGGCGGGCTCCACTGCCAACACGCCAGTGCGTTCGTGAAGATGCTTCTCGAACGACTCGTCCGTAAACATCTCACTCCCACATCCCGTGTGCCCAACAATCATGATTTCCTTCACGCCCAGGACGTTAATCGAAAACATCAGCGACCGCACAACGTCATCGGTCACGACTGTTCCGACATTGCGAATAACGTCCGCATCGGCGGGTTTGATATCGAAACGTTCTAGTAGCCCGTTCATACGAGGGTCCATGCACGTGATGATCGCAACCGTCGGAGCCGGCTTGTCCGCCAGCCTTGGATCGTGGTGCTTTTTGCTTGCTTGACTTGAAACGATTGCGTGATCGATCAGACTCATTTGGATTCTCCGTCGGTGCGCTTCACGATCGATGTGTTCGATTGCGTGAAAACGCGGTTTGTCGGCACTCGTTGAAAACTGACCACGAAAGGACGCCGAAAGGTTCGCGCTGGGCTATTGAAAACCGTGGCTCCTGTCCGGTAAAAATAGCGCTCGATTTGTCTCCATTAGCATTCCTTTCTAAAACATATCAACCCGCTCCGATGCTTAGGTTGGCTCCTGGTCACCCTTGGCCCTTCCACCGCCGAGCGCGCGAATGAAGTGCTTTTCTGATGATATGCCGCATAACCCACCGCGCCCCAGACCTCTCAGTCGTGATGCATTCGATTGTGCGCGGGTTTCGACGCGAAGACATCATGGCCCGTGGCAATTCAATTGTTCCTTTCACTCAACCATGCGTCAGCCCCAAAGCTCTATAGGGCTCGAAAATCCAGGCCAATTTTTCGTGAACACTTAATGGATATTGAATAGCGCGCGGTTCGACCTGCCATCGGCGCCACGGGAAATGTTTGCTTGGCGCTAACACTGCCAACTTGCAACGGCCGCAATTTGGAGCTAGTGTCTGGCGGCATGGTCCTACCGTGAGGCCTATCCTGAGGTTAGTCGCATCGCTGGTTCGGCATCGGGCGAACGTGTAGTTGGCTGCGGAGGGGAAACATGGCTCGACTGCTATCGGTGAACGTTGGACTTCCACGCGACATAGAGTGGAAGGGCCGCACTGTGCACACCGGGATCTGGAAGACGCCCGTGCAAGGGCGTTGCCGGGCGAGGCGATTGAATCTGGATGGAGACGGACAAGGCGACCTGGCCGGACACGGGGGCGAGCATCGCGCCGTCTTCGTTTACCAGATCGAATCGTATCGGTATTGGCAGGAGCAACTGAATAGGACCGACTTCGTCCACGGGCAATTCGGCGAGAACTTCACCATCGAAGGACTGTCCGACGATATCGCATGCATTGGCGATCGTTATCAGATCGGCAGCGCGTTGTTTGAGGTTACGCAACCTCGCGTAACCTGCTATCGCGTCGGCATTCGGATGAACGAGCCTCGGATGGCGGCATTGCTGACATCGAGTGGACGGCCCGGGTTCTATTTGCGAGTGCTGCAGGAAGGCGAGGTCGGCTCCGGCGACGAAATCGTGAAGGCGGGAGAGGGAAAAGAGCGAATGACCGTCGCAGAGATCAACGCGCTTCTCTATTCTCCCAATCATGCGCGCGACCGACTGGCGCGCGCCTTGCGGATCGAGGCGCTTTCGCCCGGATGGCGCTCGTCGTTTGAGGCGTTACTGCAGAGCCACACGAGCGGTAATGCAGGGCTCGTGCCGGAAGCGGCGGCGCATCCGGCTTCACCGGGGTTTCGACCACTTCGAGTTACAACAATCGATCAGGAGTCTGTGGACGTCCTCTCGATGACGATGCAGAGCTCGAACGGTCAGCTGTTGCCAACGGCGATGCCCGGCCAGTACGTGGT
>NZ_JBAUSA010000808.1:0-3124 GCF_049581465.1 Caballeronia sp.
CGGCCGCGGTGTCTTTATCTCGGCCGTGACACGGCTCGACAGCACGATCCCGGCGTTGCCGGGCACGGAACTGCATCGCGGCGACGTGCTGACGCTGATCGGCGCCCCCGACGACGTGCGGCGCGGCGCATCCAAACTCGGTTATGTGATCCGTGCGACGCAAAAGACCGACTTCGTATTCCTCGGCATTGGCGTGATTCTCGGGATAGCAGTCGGTCACTTGAGCGCGAAGCTCGGCGGTGTGGATGTCACGCTTGGCACCGGCGGTGGCTGCCTGTTGTCCGGCCTGGCGTTCGGCTGGATCCGCTCGCGTTATCCGGTAATCGGGTCGCTGCCTTCTGCTGCCGCGCAAGTGCTCAAGGATTTCGGGCTGTGCACGTTTATCGCGGCAGTTGGGCTTGGCGCTGGCGCCGACGCGATTCGGCTGATTCGCGAGTACGGGATTGCGCTGCCGGTGGCGGGCGTGGTCATCACGCTCGGGCCGGCGCTGGTGTCGCTCGTGATCGGGCGCTGGCTGCTGAAACTCGAAGTGCCGATGCTGCTCGGCGCGATTGCGGGGCAGCAATGCAGCACGCCCGCGATCAGCGCGCTGGTTGGCGTGACAGGGAATGCGACGCCGGTCATTGGCTACACGATCACGTACGCGCTATCGAACGTTCTCCTGCCGCTGATGGGGCCGCTGATAGTCGGACTGGCGGGAAAGCTGGGATAAGCGACGACCAATAATCCGAGGCAGGTTGGAAGGGTTGGGCAGGTTGGACAGCAGGGCACACAAAACCAGAGAGGGCTTCATGGATTGGCTACATCATGTTTTTCAGAAATCACCCGAAATCGCGTTGTTCCTGTCGCTAGCGGCCGGGTACTTCATCGGCCAGATCAACTTCGGCAAATTCCAGCTAGGCGGTGTGGGCGGCGCGCTGCTCGCGGCCGTTGTGATCAGTCAGGTAGGTGTGCAGATTGATAACGGCGTCAAGTCCGTGATGTTCGCGGTGTTCATCTACGCGGTCGGCTACGACTCCGGGCCGCAGTTCTTCAACTCCTTGTCGCGCAAGACGCTGCGGGAGATCGCAATGGCCGTGTTCCTGGCGGTTTCGGCGCTGATCACGGTTCTCATATGCGCGAAGCTCTTCGGCTTGAGCAAGGGCATTGCAGCCGGTTTGGCGGGCGGTGCGTTGACCCAGTCCGCGATCATTGGCACGGCGGGCGATGCCATTGCGCGGCTCGGGTTATCGGCGGCCGAGACGAAATCGATGCAGGGCGACGTCGCGGTCGCGTACGCCGTGACGTACGTGTTCGGGTCGCTGGGCGCGATTATCGTGTGCGTGAACATCTTGCCTAAGTTCATGGGACAGAGTTTGAAAGACGCCGCGGCCGAGGCGGAAAAAGGTTTGGCGGGCGCCGCGGGCGGACACGGTCCAGGGCAGATGTCCGCGTTGCCGGAGCTTGTGGGGCGGGCGTACCGGGTGACGGGGCCTGCAGGCGGTGCCGCCTCCGGGAATCCAGCCGACTCAGCCACGGGCGGTGCAGGCCGCACTGTCGCCGAGATCGAGATGGCGCAGTCCGACATGATCACGATCGAGCGGATCCGTCGCGCAGGAAAGGCGGTGCAGCCGCGGCCGGACGTCATGCTCGCGGCTGACGATATCGTGCTGGTGGTGGGTCGGCGAGAGCTGATGGTGGCGGCGGCTCCGCACATCGGAGAGGAGGTGGCGGATACGGATGGCATTAGTGTCGTGATGCAGAACCGGCAAGGTGTCTTTACGCGCAAGGGCATGAATCACACGACGATCGCCGCGGTTCGCTCCACAGTGGATCGTGATCTTCGGCATGGCGTATTCGTGCAGGAAATCCATCGCGCGGGACAGCCGTTGCCGATCCTTCCCGAGACGGAGCTTGAACATGGCGATGTGATTACGTTCTACGGATCGCCACAGGATACGAAGCGCGCCGTCGATGCACCCGGCTACGAGTTGCCCGCCACTGACAAGACCGACTTCATCTATATGGGTGTCGGAATTGTGATCGGCTTGTTGCTTGGCTTGATTGTGGTGAACGTGGGCGGCGTGCCGCTGACGCTGGGTTCGGGCGGTGGCTGCCTGCTGGCGGGTCTGGTGTTTGGGTGGATGCGCGGCAAGCATCCGATGTACGGCGTGATGCCTTCGGCGGCCTCGCAACTATTGAAGGATTTCGGCCTTGCGGCGTTTGTGGCGGTGGTGGGATTGAACTCGGGGTTGCAGGCGGTGGTGACGGTGAAATCGAGCGGCATGACGATCTTCTTGCTCGGCGCGGTCGTCACGGTACTTCCGCTGGTCCTGACGATGTTGTTCGGCCGCTATGTCTTGCGTTACACGAACGCTGCGTTGCTGGCGGGCGCGCTGTCTGGATCACGAAGCGCGAACCCCGCATTTGGCGGCGTGCTGGACAAGGCTGAGAGCGCGGTGCCGACCGTGCCGTTCGCGATCACGTATGCGCTGGCGAATGTGTTGTTGACCTTGCTGGGACCGCTTGTGGTGGGACTGGTTTAAGGCGAGAAAACGCAGTGACGCGAGTAACGGCGTCACTGCGTTGGATGCTTATCCGACGGCCGTCTGCATCGCGCGCAGCTCTTCAACTGGGATATGGCAGCGAATCCTGTGGCCGTCGCCCGCGGGGGCATTGGGCGGCTCCTCCCGCTCGCAGATGGCGCCGATCTTGCGCGGACACCGCGTATGGAACACACAACCCGACGGCGGATTGGCGGCACTCGGCAACTCGCCCGTGAGACGAATCCGCTTGACCCCTGGCGCGCCATTGTCGAGCGAAGGGACCGACGACAACAGCGCCTCGGTATAAGGATGGTGCGGTCCATTAAACACATCGGCGGCGCGGCCGATCTCCATCAGCCGCCCGAGATACAGCACGGCAATGCGATCCGACACATAGCGCACCACGTGCAGGTCGTGCGAGATGAACACATAACTCACGCCCCGTTCGCGCTGCAAATCCGCAAGCAGGTTGAGAATCGCGGCTTGCACCGAGACGTCGAGCGCCGAGGTCGGTTCGTCGCAGACCACGACACGCGGGTCGCCCGCGAACGCCCGGGCGATCGCCACGCGCTGCTTCAACCCGCCGGACAACTGCCGCG
>NZ_JBAUSA010000809.1:0-2903 GCF_049581465.1 Caballeronia sp.
GCGGTTTGAAACGCGTTTCTTTGCTTCGTTTCTTTTCGCGTTTGAAAAGAAATGAAGTCCCGCCCCGGACAGGGGCTAACAGTAATAAGCAAGAAAATCAGACTTAAGCAGAACGACCACGTAAGCAGAAGGACTCAACGCTCTCCCCACACTCGCCGCGAGCAGCACCCCCCAAGCCCTAACCCCACACTCGCCGCGAGCAGAACCCAGAACCCAGAACCCCCCCTAACCGCCAGCCGGCGCCAGGCCCCCTCCCATTGCCTGGAACAGCACGGCCGTATCGCTTAAACGTGCGCTCTCATATCGGATCGACGTAAGCCGCGCATTTTGATACTGCCGCTCGCTCGCGCGTCCAGCCGACTCTGGAATCGCACCCAATCGAACGCGAGCCGCAGAATCCGCAAACACGCTCATCGACGCGCGACTCGCCGTGTCCGCCATTGCCAACGCCTCATTGTCCTGCTCAAGAGCCGCCAACGAATCCGCCACATTGCGGAACGCCGTCAACACTGTCTCCTTATATTGCAAAACAGTCGCGTCATACGTCGCGTAAGCCGCTCGCCGCTGCGCAAGCAACGCGCCACCATGAAAGAGCGGTTGCGTAAGCGAAGCACCCACATGCCACAACGCGCCCGCGGCCGACAACGTAGTGGGCCAGTCAAAGCCACCTTTTCCCATCGATGCCGTAAGCGTCAAGCTAGGGAACAACTGCGCCGTCGCAACGCCCGCCTGGGCAGCGGCAACTTTCAACAGCGCATCGGCGGCCTGGATATCCGGCCGCGCCGCAAGCAAGTCCGACGGCACAACAACCGGCACGCTAGCCGGCACAGCAAGCGTCGCGAGATCGAGATCCTCCGGTGCCTGGTCAGGCGTGCGGCCAAGCAGTACCGCGAGCGCATGACGGGTGGCCAGCCACTGCTGGCGCAAGCCCGGCAACGACGCCGCCAGCGACGCCGAACTCAGTTGCGCATTCTGCACATCAATCCGCGACGCAGAGCCGAGCTCGTAGCGTCGCTGCGTTTCGCGCGCATCGGCATTGGTGAGGACGATCAGCCGCTTCGTCGTATCGATTTGCGCCCGCAGCGAGGCCGCCCCAATCGCACCCGTCACAATGTTCGCAGCAAGCGCACGGCGGGCAGCATCGAGTTGCCACGCCTGACTGTCGACCTGAGAGGCCAGCGCACGGTCGGCGAGACGCGCCGCACCGAAAAAGTCGAACGTGTATTGCGCCTGAACCTGCCCGACGAAGAGGTCATAGACTTCCGTAGGCGGACCAAGCCCCGGCAAGGTGAGGGCGCGCTGGCGACCACTCTGGACGCCGAGATCGACGGTGGGAAGCATCGACGACCCGATCTGCGCCCGCAACTGCTCGCGCGCAGCCAGCAAGCTCTTGTCCGCGGCGGCGAGGCTCGGACTGTTGCGCAAACCCTCGTCCACCAGCGCATTCAACGGCTCCGATCCGTACAGCTTCCACCAGTCGGGCACGGGCTTCGCGCCAACATCGAATGTCTGCGATACGCCCTCGGCCATCACGCTTTTTGGTGGCTGCGTTAAGGCGCCGTAGTGCGGCGGCGCTGGCATCGAAGGGGGCGTGCCTTTCGGACCGAACGAACAGGCGGAAAGCGCGATGCTGACTCCCATCGCAGAGGCGAGAAAACGCTTCATGGCCGGCCTCCGTTACGTGTGTCAGGTCCGTTCTGCAGATCATGGTTATCAGGTTCAACGAACCCCGCGCGTTCGTTCTTGCGCACCTTGAACGACGCGGCGTAAAGGGCCGGCAGATAGAACAGCGTCAGCACGGTGGCGCTCGTGATTCCGCCCATGAGCGCGGTGGCCATCGGCCCGAAGAAGTTGCTGCGCAACAGCGGAATCAGTGCGAGCACCGCCGCTGCCGCGGTCAGCGTGATCGGCCGGAAACGCCGCACTGTGGCGCCGACAATCGCATCAAAGCGTGGATGGCCAGCGGCAATGTCCTGCTCGATCTGGTCGACGAGAATCACCGAGTTGCGCATGATGATCCCGAACATGGCGATGACACCCAGCATCGCGACGAAGCCGAACGGCTTGTGGAACAGCAGGAGGGTTGCCACCACGCCGATCAGCCCGAGCGGCGCAGTGAGTATGACCATCATCACGCGCGCAATGCTCTGCAACTGGATCATCAACAGCGTCAGCACGACGATCGCCATGATCGGCATCTGCGCGTTGATCGACGACTGTCCCTTGGCGCTTTCTTCCACGGGTCCGCCCACCTCGATCCGGTATCCCACCGGCAAGCTCGCGCGCAAGCCATCGAGTTTCTTGTAGATGGAGTTCGTCACGTCGATGCCTTGCGCACCCGGTTTCACATCGGATTGCACCGTGATGGTCGGCTGGCGGTCGCGCTCCCAGATCACGCCATTTTCCAGGTCGTCGACCATGTGGCCGAGCGTACCGAGCGGCACCGGGCCGTTCGGAGTCGGCATGGCGAGGGTCACGAGCCGGGCGGGATCGACACGCTCGCTGCGCGGCGCGCGCAGGTCGACGCTGATCAGCTTGTCGCTTTCACGATATTGCGTGACCGTATAACCGGTCAGTTGCATGGCGAGGAAGTCCGACACATCCGACGTTGTCACGCCCAGTTCGCGCGCCTTCTTCTGGTCGATCTGAAAACGCACGGAACGCTCCGACGGTTCGTCCCAGTCGTACTGCACATTGGTCGTGCGCGTATCGCCTTGCATATCGGCGAAGACCTTTTCCGCGATACCGCGCACCGTCGGAAGATCGTCGCCGCTTACGCGAAATTGCACGGGATAGCCCACGGGCGGGCCGTTTTCGAGCCGCGAAAGGCGAGTGCGTATCGATGAAAAATTCTCACGCAACATGGGTCCGAGCCAGCTCGCAAGTTTCTCGCGATCTTCAAC
>NZ_JBAUSA010000810.1:0-4715 GCF_049581465.1 Caballeronia sp.
GCCGGCGCGATTCAGTTCAGCCCGTGGAAGCAACATCACCTCGCCTGCTGCCGGGAAGCACCGGGGCGCGGCCGAACGTTAGCGCCGAACGCGCGCTCGGCCTGGCGACACGGCCTGCGCCTCGGCCTCCATTGCAGCACCTGCTGTGCCGGCTCGACTGCCATCCTCCTCGTGGTTGGGGTCATGGACCTGCGCGTGATGGCTGTCGTGACGGCAGCCATCACCGTCGAACGTCTCGCACCGGCGGGTGAGCGCTTCGCGCGGGGCATCGGAGCCGTTGCCGTCGGGGTGGGCTTGCTCCTCATCGCGCGAACATCCGGGCTCGCATGACGCAGAGCTGCGCACCTTACCTCGCGCGTAATTGAATCGCTGCATGGGATGGGTACCATGACCCCTATCGAATCGAGCTAGTCACACGCCCGGTCCACCCAGATAGCCGTCCGTCAATTTGGAGCAACACAATGCGAGCCTTTATTCAACGGCTTTTGTATCACCCCGTTATCGTTCGCTCTGCGATTTATCTCGCGGAGGTGATGTATCGATCAGACTGGAGTATCGGGAGCAGCCTGGTCGGCATCGCTGGCGGACTGCTGGTGCAGTGCTACAGGGTCCTGGGAAGAAACGAGGGACGCAGATGTTGTCCTATGGACGCTACGCCGCGAAGTGACCGAGCAATTGCGCGTGGTACTTTTCAGTCGCGTCATCCGCTGGAAACATGCTTTCGATGCGCAGTTCTTGCGCAGCGACCGTTTGTGGCGTCCCGATGGTGGTCACCATTGAAAAGTAGTTCAGGGTTTTATCATCCTTCAAGAAACTGAGCGGTATCACGGGCATCGCAGGGTTGACGGGAACGGCGCTCAGGACGATGGGCGATTTCCAGTCGGCCTTTGTACCGGGATAAGCCAATAGCGCAGACAGGAGTTCCTGAGTCTTGTCGTCGATCACGCGCCCGACCGATTCCTTATAAACGCGCTGGATCAGGCTCTTCGCGACGTCCTCCCAATTCTTGATGAACGGCCGCATGCCCTCCGGATCGAACATTAGATGTAAGAGGTTGCGTGGCTCTTTACGCGCAGACATATCGATAAAGCAGTTAAAGAAGCGCGGCGCAAAATCATTGGCCATCAGCACATTCCAGTAGCGATCCATGACGACTGCGGGGTAAGGTTCGTGCTGGCGCAACATGCGCCCTATCGCACTCATCACACTCTGCATTTCCGGTGCGTTCCACGTATCTTCGGGATACATCGGTGCATAACCTGCGGCCAGTAGCAACGTGTTGCGCTCACGTAGCGGGACGTCCAGCGCTTGAGCGATATTCATGAGCATCTGCCGGCTCGGCGCGCTCCGCCCACCTTCGACAAAGCTGATGTGCCGTTGAGACACACCCGAGTCGAGGGACAAATCCAGCTGACTTTTATCGCGCACGGCGCGCCAATGGCGCAACAACGCGCCGAGTTCAGTTCCGGGCGCGTTTGCTGGGGTGCCTGTTGAATTCATACGGTTCAGCCTCGAATAAATTACCCATAATCTACTCGATCGGCGGCCACGGGTAAGCGAAGCCGCCGCGCTGTGACCGATAGGCGGCAACCGAGAGAGGCTCATCGGAAGGTGAAGGAGGCCCGGAGAGACCTTACTGCATGCATTCAGGCTTCCCAGGCATACTCGCGGAACATCGGCTCCAGCGGAGGATTGGTGACGCCGCCAGTGTAGTTTGTGATGGTCGACGCAGCGACTACCAGGATGACTTCAAGCACTTTGTCCTGACCGAATCCTGCCTCCGTGAACATGGCGACATCGTGATCATCAAGACGACCGCGCTTTTTCGATCAACGTCCTGGCTAGCTTCGAGAGGGCTGCGTGCTTGCCATCCTTTGGCGCACGCCCCTCGCGGATAGCCTGGACATCCGCCGGATCGAGGTCTTCCTTAAGGGCGAGCGCGGTGTGAAACGCAACCGCCCCGGGGACAGGCATTGGTCACGGCGTTCGTCAGGAGCAACGTCTGGATTTGCGCGTCCGTGAAGCTACCGGAGTGGACGTGTTGAAACACACCGATAAACCCGTTGATCAGCACGGGCGACTCGGCCATCGTTGCCGCGACGTTGGGGATCATGCCGAACGCCTGCTGCAGTTGTTGAGGCACGGGCCTGGATTGTTCCGGCGCCGAGTCAGGGGTGTGAATGGGATACGTAGACATGGTTGTCCTCAGAAGTTAATCGCGCACGTCAGTGTTGATCGCACGACAACCAGACGATATTGATGGACGCCCTATGTGCCAATTACGTCGAAATATCGGTTTTCGCTGAATATGCCAGTGTCAATCAATTCGTATTCCAAATCATTTCTACCGCGCCGCCTGTTCGTTTCGATGAGGTCGTTGTACGAGTAGGCGTTCTGCGGATATTTGTACAAATACTTCATTAATGAGTGGGTCGGCGTGCTGTCGAGATAAAAGTAGTATTCCTTGACGTCTTCACCATGATTTCCCTCTGCATTGGTCAGACCAAAGAGACGCTCTTTCAGTATCGGGTCTTTGCCGCTCCACAAGGCTAGAGCGAAACACAATCGCTGCTTGTCGTCGCTGAAACCGGCAAGCCCGTCCTCACCCCAGTGATAGGCTCGCGACCGCGCTTGATCGTGGGTGAAGTAGTTCCATGCGTCTCCGTTCTCGCTATAGTCCTCGCGGACAGTGCCCCACTGGCGTTCGCTGAGATAGGGTCCCCATTGCTTCCACGGCACCGCCTGCTCTCGCGCTTCGTCAAGACGCCGTTCCTCCGTCGTCCTGGCACGTTCGGCGCTCGTGTTCTTGACCATGATTTTCTCGTCAGGTGAGGCTCACGAACTGACAGCCGCTGGTGAGCCGCCGCTGTGATGGCGGACGTGCGCCGGCTCACTCGTATGCTTCGAACGTTTTGAGAATTTTCGTCGACACGATTTCGATGCGTCCGTAGCGTAGCGCCACCGCGCCGCGCGCGGCCATCTCCTTCAACTCCAGGGCGAGGGTTTGGCGCGTAATGCCGAGCATCATCGCTAGAACGTCTTGAGAGACCGCGATATCGGCCCGGCTATCCACCGCCATCGTCAGATCTCCATAGGCGAGGCGCAGGAGCCGGCGCGCCACGCGTGCGCGCGTCGAATGCAGGGTAGCGTCCTCGATCATCTGATACAGCAGGTTAGTGTGTATCGACTCCAGGACGGCGATCGCCCTCACGAACGTGTAGCGTTGCATCAGGATTTCGAAAACCGCTGCCTTGATCGTCAGCACCTCCGCTGGCTCCAACGCCGTAATGTCGTGGGAGCGGCGTAGCCCGTTGAGAAGTGACGCTTGCCCAAACCAGTTTCCGGGCTCCAGGAGCACAAGGATTGCTTCCTTGCCGTCCTCTCGCAACGTCGACGCTTTCAATCTGCCATTCACCAATCCGCAAAAGGCAGTCGGCGCGTCGCCCCGTCGAAAGAGACGTTCACCCGGTGAAAGGCGAACGAGTTCACTCTCCGAAAGCATGGTCTGCTGCTCTGACAATGGCAGCGAAGCAAACCACGGATTGACGGACATCTGTTCGAGGAGTCCGGCGGCGGAAGCCATATTGAAGACGAAGTGGGAAGACAGGGAGCGGAAAAAAATCTGCCAATTGCAAGGAATCTTGCAGTCTCACGATAGATGCCTTCGTACGATCAGGTCAATACGGAAAACTAGGTACGGAACACCAGGTGGACAACGCCCTAGGATAAACCATTAGATTGCAAGTTCTCTGGCAGTTGGCCAACGGGCCTCTTCCTACACTACGCCTGCGATACGTCAGAGCTGCTGACGCGTTCCTCTCGATGTATCGGTTCGAGACGACGTAACGCGCTGTCGGGCAATGGCTCGGCGCGTGGCCGGTCCGATCCGAACATTGAGAACGGCATGCCGGTAGTGGTCGCTGTTAGAACCATTATCGACGGCCTTGTCCCGACGCCTGCGAGAGATTCCCGTCGCCTGATTCCGTCGCCGCAGCGCGATAACGAGGAATTTGAACACCGCCATCAATACGCATAACGCCGGAGACAGACTATGGATTCAAGAACGTGTGGTATTTCCCAGAACGGCTTAGCCGATGTAGACCTGTACCTTGATACCGACAACATCTCCAATGCAAACGGGGAGAGGGCCGTGAATCATCAACGTGTCGACTCTTCCCCGCGTGCCGCCATTCCCGACGCGTTCCGCGAAGCTGTCTACCGTAAGGTCGCGTGGCGACTATTGCCACTTCTATTCGCGTGCTACGTCCTGAACTATCTCGACCGCATCAACATTAGCTACGCGCAACTGCAAATGCGTACGGAGCTCGGCTTCAGCGATATCGTGTACGGACTCGGTGCCAGCATGTTCTTTGCCGGGTATGTACTTTTCGAAATTCCGAGCAATATGCTGCTTCAAAAGATTGGCGCACGCAAGACCCTGTTGCGGATCATGCTTCTTTGGGGACTGGCTTCGGCGTCCACCCTATTTGTTCGTACGCCAAACCAGTTCTACATTGCCCGCTTCCTGTTGGGTGTATTCGAGGCGGGACTTTTCCCCGGCATCATTCTGTACCTGACGCTCTGGTTCCCGCCCGAGCGACGGGCGCGCGTGGTAAGCCTCTTCATGACAGCGACCGTCGTGTCAGGCATGATTTCCGGACCCTCCTCGGGGTGGATCTTGCACAACCTGAACGGTTTTCACGGCCTGATGGGCT
>NZ_JBAUSA010000811.1:0-1940 GCF_049581465.1 Caballeronia sp.
CTTAAGGATGACGACTGGAGCTCCACTCAGGACCGCGGCCGTAAACATGAAGCCGTAGTAAGCAAAGCTCCAGGCCTTAGTCGAATACCGGGTGTCTCGGCACTCCCTGTCGATTTCCTTTGATATCTCCGAACGGTCAATTGTCATCGTACGGTCCTCGATTGCAGCACGCGCGCATGTAGGAAGGATAGTGCGACGGTTGAGATTCGCGGTGCGATAATCTAGATAGTACCCGCCATAACCAGCTGCAACGCTGAACGTTAGTGCTTGCGCGGCTTCAGCCGAAACGGCACCACCCGGTCTGGCGCGGTCGTCACAATGGCCATCGGACGTACGGGTTTATCGTCGGCGAGTTCGACGGTGAATGCCTGGATCAAACGCGCGAGTACCAGCGTAGCTTCGGCCATTGCGAACTGAGCGCCCACGCAGACGCGCGGCCCGGCGCCGAACGGCAGGTAAGTGAAACGCGGTGTCGGCGCCGCATCTGGTAAGAAGCGCGAAGGATCGAAGGCGTCCGGATTCGCCCAATGCAGGCGATGGCGATGCAGCACCCACGGACTAATCATCACCAGCGTGCCGCGCGCAATGGTCAATCCTTCCACGTGATCCGGCTCGACACATTCGCGCGATAACACCCAGGCCGGAGGGTAAAGACGCAACGCTTCGCTAACAACAGCGCGCGTGTAGGACAACGATGCAAACGTCTCGCCTGCATGCGCTGCACTCAGGTCGACCTTCCCCACTTCCGCCGCCACCGCAGCCTGTTCCATGGGCGCGCTGGCTAGCAGATAGAGCGACCAGAACAGCGTTAGCGCCGTTGTCTCGTGGCCGGCGACGATCATCGTGCCAACCTGATCGCGCAACTCCGCGCGGTTGAAAGCGGCGCCGCTTTCCGGGTCGCGCGCAGCGCGCAGCAGGTCAAACAAATCGCGCGGACCGCCGGCGTCAGGGACCTGCTCGCGTGCATCGATAATGCGATCCAGCAGCCGGGTCCACCTCGAACGGAAACGCGCCCGGGCAAAATCGTGAAACGTCGGGATCGGAAGTGGCGTGATCATGTCGAGCAAATGGGCGCGGCCGTACTGCTTCGAAAAACGCGTGATTTCGGCGCGAACGGCAGGCCCGAATTCCCACGTTTCGAGCGAGAACATCGAGCACGCCGCGATCTTCAGCGCAAGCGATTGCATCTCGGCCAGGAGATTGAACGGCGCCTCATTGCGCGAGCCCAGCGACTGTACGGTTTCATCGGCACACGCCGCCACATGACGTGCGAGCACCGGCAGCATTTTCGGAGCGAGCGCTGGTGCGATCGTGCGCCGTTGGTATTTCCAGTTCTCGCCGGTGCTCAGCAGCAAACCGTCGCCGACGAGTGGGCGAAGCAGCCGGATAGCGGTGTCGGTGCGGCGATAGTTGCCATGATTCTCCACCAGCACGCGGTGAATCAATTCGGGTTTATTCAGCAACAGGCGTTTGCGGCCGAAGAATCCCTGCTCCAGCCACTCCAGCTCATAGGTGCGATGCGACCACACCCGCAAACCGTTTCGACTGACGCGATGCACGAACGCGAGCGAAGACAGGTCCCGCGAAGGAAAATCCGGCAATGGCGGCACGAACAGCGGTTGGCTAAGCGTCGCGCGGTCCATTGGCGGCATTGAAAACGTACTCGATCGGGCTTCCATTTGGGACCCTCCTGAGGCGGTTAGTCAGCAACCCGGGATGCGCTGAAGAATACCACCCTGCGCGGGCACTTATGCGTGATGGGACGCAGGTTCCGACCGGCTGCGGCCCCACCCTGTCGTGTCGACACCTACCTAATTTGGCTCGACTCCGGCACTGCAGGTGCTTTGAATGCATCGGGATATTCGTGACGAAACCAGTCTTTCACCTGATCGTGATCGAGTGCGAAAAATTCTCGCGATCGCGGTATCAGGACGAAACCG
>NZ_JBAUSA010000812.1:0-3847 GCF_049581465.1 Caballeronia sp.
GTCGGAGCCGCCGCAAATCGTCCCGACGATCAGTTCGTCGAGCCCCATCGGCACCTTCGTTTGGCGGCTAAGCGTCGCGCGCGCATCGCGAATCCAGTCGATGCCGTTCTGGATCGTGCTGCGGGTGCCGCCCTTCTCCTGGATTGTCAGCACCTCGGCGGGACGGCCACTTGCGCGCACCGCGTCAACGAGCCTGTGCTTGTTCATGCTCTCACAGCCGAGGGAAACGAACAGCACCGCGCCAACGTTCGGGTGCGTGGTCAGCCGCTCCATCATCTTTTCGGCATAGCTATTCGGATAGCAGCCGGGGAAACCGATCAGGTGGACGGGCGGCTCGTGATCGGCGGCGTTTCCCAGATCGTCGAACGCATCGAACGCCGGGCGAAATTGCGCGACGATTTCCCGCGCGACGTGATGCGCGCATTCGACCAGATAGGCCACCTCGACCACATTCCGGATGCCCTTGCGGCCATCGTCACGTGCGTAGCCCTGAAGTTGCGGGGTGGGAGTGGAAGTCATCTGCCTTGGCGGTTCCGGTGATCGACGAACGCATGGCCCACGTCGTGAGTGTAGGTGGGCAGGTAATCACTTTCCAGATTATGGGTATGCAGATGCTCGCCCGGTTGAACGTCCGCGGTGACGTGGCCGATGATTGCGCCGTAGCGCAACACTTTTTCATCGATACGGAGCGCAAAACGCGCCAGCTTGTGCCCGAGGTCGATGGTCTTCTGGAGCGTCACTTGTGCACCCTCGATCTCCACGGATTCACCCGCTTCGAGCCGGGCGGCGGCGATCAGGCAATTGTCTTGCGGACTTTGAAGAATCAACCGGGGATCGGTCGGCTTGCGAGGTGGCGACAGCACGGAGACTTCCTTTGATTCAGCGTTCAGGCGAGAAATGTGGGTTCACATTGATGCAAAAATTCATCAGTGAACGTAATATTCATAGACGGACCATTCGAAGTCAAGCAAAGTAGCTCGGGCGGGGGTCAGTACTTTCCCTACTCCGCCCTTACCCCATACTCATCGCCAGCAGAACCGGCCCAACCATGAAACCCACCGCCCAGCCAGACGATCTCACCGACCCCGACCGCTACCGCGCACCCGCCCTTGACAAGGGTCTCGATATCCTCGAATTGCTCGCCGAGCAGAAAGACGGACTCACCCGCGCCGAGATCACGAAGTCGCTCGGGCGCAACGCGAGCGAGATGTACCGGATGCTTGAGCGCCTGGTCGCGCGGCATTATGTGGTGCGCTCGCCAGCCGGTGACCGATATTCGCTCAGCCTCAAACTGTATGCGCTCGCTCATCGTCATCCGCCCATGAACCGCTTGATCGCGGAAGCAGTGCCAGTCATGCAGCGCTTCGCCGATCGCGCGGAACAGTCATGTCACCTCGCAGCCTATGACCGCGGCAACCTGCTCGTGATCGCGCAGGTGGACGGCCCAGGAACATGGGGAATTTCAGTGCGGCTCGGTGCCAAGGTCGGCTTGATCGATACCGGATCGGGACGCGTGATCCTCGCTTTCCAGACCGACGAGCAACGCGCCCATATGCTCGCCGAACATACGCGTGTGAAGGGCGAAAGCACGGTGGCGCCCCTGGCACTGGAAAGCGCCTACCGGCAGATTCGCGCCGACGGCTTCCTGCTCAAGGAAAGTCAGCAGACCTTCGGCGTGATCGATCTGAGCTATCCGCTGCTCGGACCGTCAGGTCAGGCCATCGCGACGCTCACCTGCCCATATCTTCGGCGCATCGACGAATACGTCGCGCCTTCCATTGACGACGTCAGCGCACTGCTTCGCGAGGCGGCCTCGGCGCTGTCGATGTTCCATGAGCCCGGCGCACATTCCAGTCAATCGAGCGCCGCCTGAAAATGGGGAAGACCGGGCCGCGCACGCGCGACGCGTTAGAATGGCGGCCCTCTCAAAAAGCGAAACGACGTTCTGCGCTTCGTTTCGCGTCTTCACTGCAAGGTCATGGCGAAACTTCTCTCCGATCCCGAATTCCAGCGCTTCTCCGAACTCCAGCAAAAACAGTCCAGCTTCACGATCACGAACGACGAAGCCGACGAGCTGCGCGAAATCGTCGCGCGCGCGCAGAAAAAGCGTGATGACCGCGCGGCCGCCATGCAGTCCATCGAAACCTTCGTCAAGCAGTTCGACATCAGCCCCGACGAGCTTTTTTCCGCCGAGCAGATCGCCGATGCCGCACGCAACTTCGGCCTGATTCCTGCGGCAAAGAAGGAGCGCGTGCTGCCGCCACAGTTGTCGTTCAACGGCAAGCCGTATCAGTGGACCACGCGCGCACTGCCCGACGAGATCCGCGTGCCCTTGTTCGAAGCGTTCACGGCAGGCGAATCGGTCAAGACGTTCATTGCGACGCCCAAGGACATTACGCGTTGCGCCGCCACTATTGCGCGTCTGGAGCGGGAGACCAGCACCATTTACGCCGACGCGTGGCTGGACGAGCTGGCGGTGTCCCGCGCGCAGGTCGATGAGGCGCTGGCGAAACTAGGCGCCTGAGCGTTAGCGCGCTGTCCTGCATTTGACATGCTGCACGTGAGACGGCGTCAAGCTGGCTCTGCCAAATTGGGGTCGGCCAGCCGCATCCGGAAGCCCACCACGCCCGGGTCTTCTGTTGCGGCAACCTGAAAGCCGCAGCGGCGCGCGAGCTTGATCATTGGCGCGTTTTCATGCAGCGCCTCGCCTACTATCCACCGTGTCCCGCGCGCCCTGCAATACGCGATAGTCCGCGTAAGAAGCAACATTCCCAAACGCCGGCCCTTCTGGTCCGAACGTACGGCGACGGCGAACTCCGCCGTCTCATTGTCCGGATCGGCGATCGCGCGCGCCACGCCCAAAGTCGTCATCACACCGTCCTCGTCAGTGACCGCGATAAAAGCCATTTCGCGGTCGTAGTCGATTTGCGTCATGCGTGCCAGTTGCGAGTGATCAAAGCTGCGCACCGAACTAAAGAACCGCAGGCGCAAATCCTCGGGTGTCATCGCGGCGACAAAGGCACTATGCGCGGCTTCGTCATCGGGGCGAATCGGCCGCACGGTTACTCGCAAGCCATTCCAGTCGAGCGTCTCCTCAAGCCGGCGCGGATACGGCTGAATCGCAAGCGGCGTGCGATGCGCGGCCAGCGTCAAACGAGGTTCATAGACAATCACTGACGTGGCACTCACTTGCATCGTGAGACGCAACGCGACAATCTGTTCGACTTCGCAAACAACTTGCGATAACGCCGTCAGCGCAAGAAGCAGCGCGTCCGCCGGCAATTCGCGCGCACGCGCGGAGCGCATGACGAGGTCGCGCGCCAACACCGAATTAAGCGGTGGCAACGCGAACTCGTGTAACGCGTGGGGTAATCCGAGCGCGCCCGCTGCCGTGAATTCAAATACCGGCCCGAACACGCGATGGTTCAGCAGGCGAACGTCAATCTCGATGACTTCGTGCGAGCGCGGAGCAGCCGGCCCCGCCTTCACTACGAGGCCGAATTGTTCGAGGATTCGCGACGCCCGCCCCCCTTCCAGCTCGGCGACACCCGCAGCCAACGCGGCCTGAACCTGAGCATGCGCTCCGTCGCGCGAGGCCCCCGTTTGGGCCGGCGACCCGTCGGGTGTCTGCATCAGGAGTTCCCGGTTCCGTCGATAATCCACGAGCCGTGCGAAGGCGCGCGCGAGACGCTGCGGCGTGGTGTGGACAGGAATGCCATGAGCATGAAGCGCGTCGCGGGTGACATTGTCGACGCAGCCGAAAAAGCAGGCCAGCAGGCCCCGATACGCATGCGCTTGCTGTTCGATCATCACGCGCGCGACCTCCGCGACGGGCGCGGCGTGCGTG
>NZ_JBAUSA010000813.1:0-3433 GCF_049581465.1 Caballeronia sp.
ATCCATGGACCACGACGATCCCATCCTGCGCTACTACGAAGCCGAGATGCGCTACCTGCGCGAAGCCGGCCGCGAATTCGCGAAGGCGCATCCCGACCGTGTGAACGGCGGTCAGGAAGCGCGTTTAAATGGCGGCGGACACTCTCTATATTGGATTGAGACGCATTTTCTGCCGGCGTGGGAATCGCGTCGTGAGGCGTAATTGGGGTGCGCTGCGGTGCGTCGTAAGGAGCCCGAAGGGCGAGTGCAGACGCACCGGGCGCTGGTTCGTGTTCGCTTTAGGGGGTGACGCAGGAATACAAGATAGGGTAGAAGAACAGTTCACCGCCGAAGAAACGGCCTGACACCGGCCCAAACCGCCAAGTTCACACCGATGTCAGACCCCACCGCGTGCGCGGAGCATGGGTGTGCAATGAGTATTGCACGCCTCGCCGGCTCTGTCGATATCGCCTCGGCATTGACGGGATTCTTCGATGCCGGCCACAGGCCGCTTTTACGTGTGCGCGCGTTGCCGGGTGCAGGTCATCGTTTGCCGCCGTTGCGATCGCGGCCAAATCTACTGCGACGGCGACTGTTCGTTGGCCGCTCGACAGAGCAGCCTTCGGGAGGCCGGGCGCCGATACCAGCACAGCCGCAATGGACGCCTCGCGCACGCCGAACGGATGCGCCGCTACCGCACTCGCTTAAATAAAGTGACACATCAGGGTTCCGCAGCGGCTGCCGCCGATGCTCTACTGCAAGCGACCCCGACAACATCGGCCAAAGCAACGACTCACGGTATCGCCAGGCGTTTGCCCGCCCACTGTCACTTCTGTCAACGTGCTTGCTCGGCGTTGGTGCGCCTCGGGCCGCTGCGTACTCGGGTCTTTCGACATGTTCGTACTGCTACAAACTTCACAGGACACGACCCATGAGCATCGGAGCAGAACTCGAGGCGCAAATCCTGCGCTATTACCACGTCGAGAAGTGGCGTGCCGGCACGATCGCTCGCCAATTGCACGTGCATCACGGAACAGTTCATCGGGTGCTGGCGCAAGCGGGACTTCCGAGGATTGGCGGTCTGCAACGACCTTCACAGATCGACGCGTACCTGCCGTTCATCCACGAAACGCTGAAGAAGTTTCCGTCACTCACGGCCAGCCGTCTTTATGCGATGGTGTGCGAGCGTGGCTACCGGGGCAATCATCACCACTTTAGGCATTTGATCTCGGTGCACCGTCCGAGGCCGATCACCGAGGCCTATTTGCGTCTACGAACGCTGCCAGGTGAGCAAGGACAGGTCGACTGGGCCCATTTCGACCACCTGCAGATTGGTCGCGCACGCCGACCGTTGATGGCCTTCGTGATGGTCTTGTCGTGGTCACGGCAGATTTACCTGCGCTTCTTCCTTGATGCACGCATGGACAGCTTTCTGGCCGGCCATGCAGGCGCCTTCGAGACATGGTCCGGTCTGCCCAGAGTCCTACTCTATGACAACCTCAAGAGCGCCGTCCTTGAGCGTCACGGCGACGCGATCCGGTTCAATCCTCAACTCCTCGCGTTCGCCGCCCATCATCGCTATGAGCCCCGTCCCGTGGCCGTTGCGCGAGGCAACGAGAAGGGCCGTGTCGAACGTGCAATCCGATACGTCCGCGAGAACTTCTTTGCTGCGCGTAAGTTCATCGACCTCGACGATCTAAATGCTCAGGCGGCGCTCTGGTGCGCTGGCCCCGCCGCGAATCGCCCTTGTCGCGAGGAGCCCACGATCACCGTGCGCGAAGCCTTCCAACGCGAGCGGCCAAGTCTGCTGGGTTTGCCCGAGAATCCCTATCCGTGCGAACTGCAACTGGCGGTCTCGGTTGGCAAGACTCCCTACGTTCGCTTTGACCAGAACGATTACTCGATTCCTCACACCCACGTTCGCCGCACGCTCACGGTACGGGCCGATCCCCATCAGGTGCGCATCCTCGATGGGCTCACGCTGCTGGCCACCCATGAGCGCAGTTACGATCGCGGCGCACAGATCGAGAATGCTGTGCATATTGAAGGCCTAGTGGAGCGCAAACGCGAAGCCCGTCACCATCGTGGCCTTGACCATCTGGGCCAAGCGGCTCCTGCCAGCCGGTTGCTGATGCAACGCGCTGCTGAACGCGGTGGCAATCTGGGCAACATTACCTCGCATTTGCTGCTCCTTCTCGATCGCTATAGCGCCGCCGAACTGCAAGCGGCTATCGAGGAGGTCCTCGCCAGTGGTGCGGCACCTCATCCGAATCCGGTGCGCTTGGCGCTGGAGCGCCGGCGCGAAGCGCGCCAGGCGCCTCCGCCTGTTGCAATCCCTTTGCCCGAACACGTGCGCAAGAAAGACACGCTCGTAACACCCCACCGACTCGATATATACGATCAAATCGCCGGAGACGCCGATGAACACGCCTGACGAGCTACAAGCTCGCGCGCACGCACTGCGCCTTTACGGACTGCTAACGCATTGGCCCGACGTGGCGGCCGAGCAGTGGGTTGCGCCTTTGCTGCAGTGGGAAGAGGATGAGCGCGCTCGCCGTTCTCTGGAGCGGCGTATCCGTGATGCACATCTGGGCAGCTTCAAACCGCTGTGCGACTTTGATTGGGCCTGGCCCAAGCGGTGCGATCGGGCCGTCGTCGAAGAGCTGATGGCGCTGGAGTTCGTCAAGGACACCGCGAACGTCGTACTGATCGGCCCGAACGGCGTCGGCAAATCGACGCTGGCGCTCAATCTCGCCTATCAGGCAATCGCACGCGGCCACACCGCTTTGTTCACCACCGCCGGCCAGATGCTCGGTGAACTGGCCGCGCTCGACAGCGATTCTGCACTACGTCGCCGACTGAACCGCTATGCCTCGCCCGACGTCCTGGTAATCGACGAAGTCGGCTACCTCTCATACTCGAACCGCCACGCCGATCTACTATTCGAACTCATTAGCCGTCGGTATGGCAAAGCGAGCACGGTGGTCACGACGAATAGGCCGTTCGCCGAATGGTCAGAGGTGTTCCCTAACGCTGCTTGCGTCGTCTCGCTTGTCGATCGACTGGTACACCGCGCGGAAGTCGTCGTGATTGAGGGCGAATCCTATCGCGTGAAGGAGGCACGCGAACGCGCCGAGCAACGCACGAGGAAACGCAGTGCAGCTAAAGCCGAGAAGAAATCATGACACGCCTTCACCTACCTTCCGGAACCACGCATGGGCTCGACTTCCTGATCCCCGACAACTGGTCCGCCGATCAGGCGCTCGCCGTCATCGAACTCCTCGATGATCTCCGCGAACGAATCTGTATGCACTACCAGTTCGTGCTCCATGAACTGCAGCACGAACAACGCGCTGCTCCCGTGAACCCTCACCTGCGCGATGTAGACGATCCGTTTTAACCTTCGCCGTGGGCCGACAGCGGCCTCGGTCGCTTATCTTTTATCCTTGCCGCC
>NZ_JBAUSA010000814.1:0-10770 GCF_049581465.1 Caballeronia sp.
TCATGCCCCGACCACCCAGTTACACCATCGCAGTACGCGCCCTGTGCGAGTTCACCGCCAAACGCGGTGATCTCGATCTGCGCTTCACGCCGTCGCCAACCGCGCAAGAAGGCATGGCGGGACATAAGCTTGTCGCGGGCCGACGTGGCGAGCGGTACCAGACCGAAATTAGCCTCTCAGATAGCTTCGGTCCGCTAAATGTGCGCGGTCGCGCCGACGGCTACGACCCCGGCTTAAATCAGTTGGAAGAGATCAAGACGTATCGCGGCAAGCTCAGTTCCATTCCCGAGAACCATCGGCATCTGCACTGGGCGCAAGCGCGCATCTACGGCTGGCTATGCTGCAAAAAGCTGAACTTAAGGGAGATCCGTCTCGCCCTTGTCTACTTCGATATCGCGAGCGAAAAGGAGACGGTGTTCACAGAGATGCAATCCGCCGAAACGCTGCACGAGCATTTTCGTGAGCACTGCGAGCGTTTTCTGGACTGGGCAAAACAGGAACTTGAACACCACGCCATGCGTGAGGCCGCGCTGACGGCAATGGTTTTTCCTCACGCGTCATTGCGTCCAGGGCAACGGGATCTGGCGGCAGCAATCTACCGTTGCGCCACGCACGGACGCTGCTTGCTGGCGCAAGCGCCAACGGGTATTGGCAAGACGCTTGGCAGTTTGTTTCCGCTTTTGAAAGCATGGGCCGCCGCGCAACTCGACAAGATCTTTTTCCTCACCGCAAAGAGTTCGGGCCGCCAACTTGCCCTCGACGCACTCAACACGTTGGGCCGCGACACACCGTTGCGGGTGCTTGAACTAATCGCCCGCGACAAAGCTTGCGAACACCCCGACAAAGCCTGTCATGGCGAATCCTGCCCGCTCGCGCGCGGCTTCTATGACCGCTTGCCAGCCGCCCGGCAAACCGCTTTGAAAGTCGCACGACTCGACCGTCACGCTTTGCGCGAGGTGGCCCTTGGACACGACGTGTGTCCGTACTATCTAAGTCAGGAACTGGCGCGCTGGAGCGACGTCATTGTCGGCGATTACAACTACTATTTCGACACGCACGCCATGCTGTTCTCGCTCGCCGAGTCGAAGGAATGGCGCGTCAGCGTACTGGTAGATGAAGCCCACAACCTCGTCGAACGCGCCCGCGCGATGTACTCGGCCACGCTCGACGAAGCGTGCTTTCGCACCATCCGCCGCGCTGTGCCGCCGTCACTAAAGCGCGCGTTCGACAAGATCGCCCAAGCGTGGAAAGCAATTTCCAGCCGGCAAGTCACTCAGTATGAAGTGCATGTTGCGCTGCCCGGACGCTTCATTGAAGCGCTGCAAAACGCAATCGCCGCGATGACCGAGTTTGTCGGCGAACAGCCCGCGGCCCTCGATCGCGAGACACTGCGCTTCTACTTCGATGCCATGCATTTCGTGCGCATTGCCGAGCGCTTCGACACCCATTCTCTCTTCGATACCACCCTGTCCCCGCACGCAGCCACGCGGCGCGACACCGTGCTGTGCCTGCGCAATAGGGTGCCCGCGCCGCATCTGAAATCACGCTTTGCGCGCGCGCATTCGGTCGCGCTGTTTTCGGCCACGCTCACGCCCATGCATTTCTATCGCGACATGCTCGGCCTTCCTGAAACCTGCCTGCAGGCGGAAGTGGAATCGCCCTTTCATGCGGACCAGTTGCAGGTGCGGGCCATAGCTAACGTGTCCACGCGGTTTCACGATCGCGAGCAATCCGTGCCGTCAATTGTCGATCTGATCACCAGCCAATACCGTCGCGCGCCTGGCAATTATCTGAGCTTCTTCAGCAGCTTCGACTATCTCAATCAGGTCGCCAACGCGCTGGTTCGCCAGCATCCCGACATTCCCGTGTGGATGCAATCGCGTTCGATGACCGAAACAGGCCAGCAGGCATTTCTCGCGCGCTTCACCGAGACGGGTCGCGGCATCGGCTTCGCTGTGCTAGGCGGATCGTTCGGTGAAGGCATCGACTTGACCGGCACGCGATTGATCGGCGCGTTCATCGCCACGCTTGGGTTGCCGCAACTCAATCCGGTGAACCAGCAGATGAAAGCGCGCATGGACGCGGAGTTCGGCGCCGGGTACGAGTACACGTATCTGTTTCCCGGGCTGCAAAAGGTAATACAGGCTGCGGGGCGTGTGATTCGCGGACAGACGGATCGGGGGGTGCTCTATCTCATCGACGACCGGTTCGCCCGCGCGGAAGTGCGTCGCCTGCTGCCCGCGTGGTGGCAAGTGGAGATTGTCCGGCATGCCGCGCAACCGCTGGCCTGACCGCTATCGAACTGCCTGGCCCTCATCGAACTTGACTTGTCGCAACCCGCAGCCGGAAAATTACTATTTCTTGCAGCCGCGCCCCGCGGCGACAAGTCCGTGTTCGCGTGCCTTCAATGGAGGTTCGTATGAGCTATCACCTGGAAGGTCGTCTGCTCGAAGTTTGCAACTGCAAGGTGCTTTGCCCCTGCTGGATCGGCGAGGACCCTGACAACGGCACCTGCGACACGATTGTCGCGTGGCGTATAGACAAGGGGATGGTCGACGGCGTCGATGTGGCCGGCAATACCATCGCGGCCGTTGCCCATGTGCCTGGCAATATCCTGCAAGGCAACTGGACTGCCGCGATCTATGTCGACGACCAAGCCTCAAAGGCGCAGGAAGAGGCACTGCTGAAGGTCTACACCGGCCAAGCCGGCGGCCCGGTCGCCGAGCTCGCCAAGCTCATCGGCCAGGTCGTGTCCGTGGAGCGCGCGCCGATCCGCTTCACCGTGGTCGCAGGCAAGGGCGAACTCGAGATCGGCACGAACTACTACGCCGAACTCGAACCCTATCTCGGCGCGACCGGTGGCCAGACCACCCTGTCCGACACCGTGTTCTCGACCGTGCCCGGCGCCCCAGTGTTTGTCGGCAAGGCCCCGACCTATCGATCGAAGAACCCCGCACTCGGCATCGACCTCGACATCAAGAACCACAACGCCCTGCAGAGCACGTTCGTCTTCGACGCATGAGCCCGACGGCAGGTCCATCGCCGTCCCGCGCCTCGCGCCATGTACACGTGTTCCTGCCGGTTTTGGCTGCGCTGATTGCGCTCGCGTGGGTGGTGTTATGGGCGTGGGCGCGCAGTCCATACGGACGCTATATCGAGCACGGTGACTGGACGGCGTCAGGACCGGCTGCATTTCTGTGCCGTGTCGTTCCCGCGGGCGACGTGGTCGTGCCCGTGGTGCTCTACGCTGTCGCTTGGATCCTCATGACAGTGGCCATGATGCTCCCGACCACCTTGCCGTTGTTCAATGCCTTCGACCGGTTGACTGCGGGTCGCCCAGACCATGGGTGGCTTCTGATGCTGCTCGGCATGGGCTACATGACGGTGTGGGGAGCGTTCGGACTCCTGGCGCATGCACTTCATAGCGCTCTGCTGTCCCTGCTCGCCAGCGTACCCACGCTCGCCTGGCATGGCAGGCTGATCGGTGTCGCAGTCATTGCGGTGGCTGGCGCATTTCAGTTCAGCAAGCTCAAGTACCGGTGCCTTGAAAAGTGCCGCACGCCCTTGAGCTTCGTCATCGAGCACTGGCGTGGGCACGCGCAAGCGTGGAATGCGTTCGTGCTTGGCGCGCAGCACGGCCTGTTCTGCGTCGGGTGCTGCTGGGCGTTGATGCTATTGATGTTCGCGCTCGGTACCGGCAGCCTCGGCTGGATGCTCCTGCTTGCCGCCGTGATGGCGATCGAAAAGAACGTTCGCTGGGGCAAGCGTCTCAGCACGCCCCTCGGCGTGGCGCTTTTGTCGTGGGCAGTCGTTTTGGTAGTAATCCATGCATGAAGCGCGCGGTGGGCTGCTCATCTTGCAGACGACCCTCCTCACTGCGGTGGCGATGCTCGCCTTCGCGGCTAATTCGCTGCTGTGCCGGCTCGCGCTGCAGCAGGGGGAAATCGATCCGGTCAGCTTCGCCGGCATCAGGTTGGTTTCGGGAGCGATCGTGCTCGCCGTCATCCTGCGGTTCAGGACAGAACGGCCCGCGGCGAGCCATGCCGACTGGCTCGCCGCTGCCATGCTGTTTGCCTACGTCGCGTTCTTCTCCTTCGCGTATCTCACCTTGTCAGCAGGCACGGGTGCATTGATTCTGTTCGGCGCAGTTCAATTGACGATGTTCAGCGTGGGTTTGCGCTCCGGCGAGAAGTTCGGATCCGTCGCGTGGCTCGGTCTCGCACTGGCAGTCGCAGGGCTTGTCTACCTGGTGTCGCCGGGGATCGCCGCGCCGCCGCTCGCCGGCGCGGCGTTGATGGCGATCGCGGGCGTCGCGTGGGGCGTGTACTCGTTGCGTGGCCGCGCAGTGGCCGACCCGCTCGCCGCCACGGCGGGAAACTTCGCGCGTGCGGCGCCGCTCGCCCTATTGTTGAGCTTGCTTTTTATCGCCAACTCCCGCGCTTACGCGAACGAGGCCGGGGTCGCCCTGGCGATTGCCTCCGGCGCGCTCACGTCCGGCATCGGGTATGTCATCTGGTATGCAGCCCTGAGCAAGCTTACCGCCATGCGAGCCGCCACTGTACAGTTGTCGGTGCCGCTGATCGCTGCATTTGGCGGAGTGGCGTTCCTCTCGGAAGCGATCACGCCGCGCCTGGCTGCGGCTTGCGCTACGATTCTTGGAGGTATCGCGATGGTGCTGGCCAGCAAGTCGCGCACATAGCGTCCATCGTGCCGGCGATCATCGCGGTGTCGGCGCTCCTGGTGCAAGCAAACGATGCAAGTCGGTCCACGGCACGGTCACTTCGAGAATGCCGGATGCCATTGCATCTGCCTCACCGGGGTTGAACGAAATGAGAAGGCCGTCCTTGGTGAAGGACCACGCCGTCGGATCGCGCACGTCCTTGTCGATTCCGTCAGCAAAGGAGGCGGCGTCGTTCAATCCCCGCGAGGCGCGATCACGCAAGAAGGTCTCCCATCCGCTATCCGGCGTGAACAGGTCCTCCTTCTTGAGACGATGCAGGGCCGGCTTCAGCAAGTAGGTAATGTTGCTCATGGTCATGGAAGCCGCCCCCGCCGCGCATTGCTCAGTGTGCAACATCTCGACGTTAATGAAATCGGGCGTCGCTGAGTGGACTCTGAAGCCCACAAACTGGTCGCTGGACGTCTCGGCGTCGCCGAAACACCAGTCTGCTCGCGCTGTGGCCGCCGATCGGACGATCGCATCATTCCATTGTTCTGCTATCGGGGAAATCGGATGATCGATTCTTGGCAGGCCCGTGTGCTGTTCCAACGGTATGCCGGTGACTTCCTGCTTCCCGATTGACGTGTAATGGTCAATTCGGCTGAACACGAAGGGACCCATGGACGTGGCGGCGCTGCGCAGATCGTCGAGACGGTCAGCGTATTGCCGTCGCAGACACGAGGTAGCGCCTTCCTCCCTCTTGCTATCGAGGCACAGGACTTTCGCCACTTTGAGCCACTGTTCCTGCCCGCTGCGCAAGATCGTTTTTCCCGGGTCGGAAAGTAATGGCAGGGCCGCATCGTAGCGCTGCGCCATTGCTGCGTCCTGAGCCGATAGCAACGGATCGGCGCAGACCGTTTTCTCGAAACGGGTTCTGGCCTCGCCGCAGTCAAAGCTTGCTGCCGTCGCGATTGATGGCGCCAAACAGGCAACGGACAGGCTGACGACCAGGCATCGACGGCCCCATCGCTGCACTGAACAGCAAGGGCTGGGTTGCGAGGACGCAACGCGCGAAATCTGCAGCATGGTGGCCGGTTGTTGGGGAATAAAGGGGGAATGAAGTGATGCGGCGGCCGGCAAAGTTGTGCGTCTCCGGGTTACTGACACGCATTGGCGATGTCCGCGCGGCAGGACTATTGGTCGTCGCTCAGGCCCGCCGGGACGCCGTAGCGCGAACCATCGTATTCCATTGTAAAGCTGGCCCGTTTGGCGGCGTTGTCCTTGCTTGCACATTGTTCCCCGGCCACCGTGTTCGTCGTGTCGACGGTCTTTTCGCTGACAAGTAACGTTGCATAACCGCCGCGGCCGGCTGGACCGACCGATATTGCGCGGGATGTATCGGAGAACTGGCCGGCGCAGTTACCGTCCCAATCTCCCTTGCTTTGTCGCGTCGTTAGATTGCTGAGCACCCGTCGAAGCTTGCGCTCGTCAATCACATAAAGACTGAGCGTCGTATCCGCGAAGGGATCCACTCGCGACGAGTTTTGAAAGCTCTTCCTTACGCCAAAGGCAAGTTCCTGGGCCGTAAGCCGCCAAGGTGCGGTATCGAGAGCAATGCCTTGCAGGCCCATCGCATCGGACGTAATCGCGGAGGGTTCGTAACTGTGAGCGATGACCGCTCCCGTCTTGCTGTCCGCCACCAGCACCTCGACATCGTAGACCGTCTCTTCGGTTGTCGCGCCTTTCTGGGGCAACGGCAACACGGCAAGCGTTTGCGACGGATTCGCGGGCCAAACCTTGCAAGCGGCATTGTCAGTGTCGACAGCGCGGCCCGGTTGCAGTGTGTGCGCCCACTCAGTAAAGCGTTCTTTGCAGTCCGCGTGTGCGAGAAGGGGCAAACATAAGAAAGCCGATGCAACGAGAGTACGCATGGGTATGTGGTTGGAGGTTGTGGTGAGCATGAGCGGTGTGTTGCGGCGGGAATTCTACAAGAGTCTCGGGATTGACCACCCTGGTAAATCGGCTGACTGCGACGCAAGCTCTTAGGCTGCCTACCTGCGATCGACTAAGAGTGGCTCGATGCATACCCATCGTTGAGCTTATTAGGAACGCAATGATGTCGCGCATATCTTGGTCGGTCATGGCGGGCCTGTCCCCAGGCTTGCGGTTGAACGGCGCATCTGTGATGTTGATATTCGCGTGAAATTGCGGCGGCAGGCCGTCATATTCAGCAGCAATTTATTGCGTTTTGTTGGCGCATTCTTCGACTGCGACCTACCATTGCAATGTAGTCTGGCAAACCCGGCACCCATTGCTAATGGAAGAGAACATGACCGAAGCCGACAACGACACCAACGCAGAAGGGTTCTTCGCCTAGCGGACCCGAAATCGTCATGGCTTACGCTCCAATCCTCACTGAATCTCAACTCGAACGCGTGCGCGTCTTCACGAAGCCGCGACAGGTGGCGGCAGGCGTTGTGCTCTATAACCCCAACGACGACACACCGCCGGTGTACGTGGTGATCGAGGGCAAGATCAGGATTGTCTCGCTGGCTGGCGGCGTCGAAGATACGGTGACGACTTACGACCCGGGTCAGTTTTCGGGCGAATTGCTGATGATTGCAGGCAGGCGTTCGATCTACCGGTGTCAGGCCGTCGAAGCATCGTAGCTGCTGGAGTTGAGCGCCCAAAACCTGCGAACGCTGATCAGCAAGGACGCGGAGTTGAGCGAAATCTTCGTGAGGTCATTCCTGGCACGGCGCCTTGCTATGGCCAGCCACGGACGTACCAATGTGCTCATACTCGGCTCGCTCTATTCGGCGCAGACGCTTGCTATACGAGAATTTCTGACGCGCGATGGGCACCCGTTCGCTTATGTGGATCTCGACACCGATAGTAGTTCCCAGGAGCTGCTCGACCGCTTCGGGGTATGCAGTGACGACGTCCCCATCGTCGTTTGCAACGGGGACCAGATACTCAGGAATCCATCGACACGGGAAGTGGCAAAAGCGCTGGGCTTCAACTCGAATATCGACGAGTCGCAGGTACGCGACCTCGTCATTGTCGGCGCGGGTCCCGCAGGACTGGCCGCGGCGGTGTATGCGGCATCCGAAGGCCTCGATGTGCTGGTCATCGAACGTGCGGCGCCCGGCGGACAGGCCGGCTCCAGTTCACGCATCGAGAACTACCTCGGTTTTCCGACTGGCCTCTCTGGTCAGGAGCTTGCGAACAGCGCGATCGCGCAGTCAGAAAAATTTGGCGCGAAGATCATGGTGGCGCGCACGGTCGAGGGCCTGAACTGCGACGAGCGGCCTTACCGGATTTCGCTCGACGACGGCCAACAAATCGCGGCCCGTTCGGTCGTACTTGCGACGGGCGCCGCCTATAACCAGCCCGCGCTGCCCAACATCGACCGCTTTACCGGCCGTGGCATTTACTACAACGCCACGTTCATGGAAGGCCAACTGTGTAGCGGCGATCCGGTGATCGTTATCGGCGGCGGCAACTCCGCGGGACAGGCGGCCGTGTTTCTCGCCCAGAACACGAAGGGCGTGCGGATGCTGGTCAGGTCAGCGGGGCTCGCGGCAACGATGTCGCGCTATCTGATCCGGCGCATCGAAGAAAACCCGCTCATTCAGGTTCATTTCAACAGTGAGCTCGTGAGCTTGAGCGGTGACGACCATCTTGAAGAGGTGTCGTGGTGCGACAAGACCACGGGCGAGGTGACGACGCAACCCGTGCGGCATGTCTTCGTCATGACGGGAGCCTCACCGAAGACCGAGTGGCTTGCCGGCTGCCTGTCACTCGATCCGCGCGGCTTCGTGTTGACAGGAGGGGATCTGGACGACGTCTTGCCACCCCAGCCATGGCCGCTTGCGAGGCGGCCCTACATGCTCGAAACCAGCCTGCCGGGCGTATTCGCCGTAGGCGATGCGCGGGCCGGAAACGTCAAACGGGTCGCATCTGCGGTCGGAGAGGGTTCGATCGTCGTCCACATGGTGCATCAGGTGCTAGCCGGTACGTAGATTAGGTGACGACCTTCCGCTTCGCCGGGGCTCGGGAATTTCAACCGCCTCACCCTCACGCAACGCTGCTCTGTTATTTTTCCACGGCACCTGTCGCGCTCTTGCGAGCGGCGCGTTTCCTTGGCACCGTCTTCGCAACAGACTTCTTGCTCCCGCTGGACGCGCCCTTTTTCGCCGAGCCCTCCCTGCTCCATTGCTCAAGCAAAATGCGCGTCTGCGTACGCACCGTCGCCTTCAGCAAATCGCCCTTCTCGGCGTCTATCTCCTTCCATCCAAGCAATGCAAGCGTGGTGCGGGGCGCCACGTGGAACGTCAACAGTTGCCCATGCAAACTCAGCATGCGGATCAAGGTAAGCGGATCGTCGGGTTTCATGCCCGTGATACGCGCTATCAACCTCGAGCCGACATCGTTCAAAGGCTGTCGCACGCGCCGCATCAGGATCTCGGAGGCAATGGTCGGCTCATGCCCTGCCTGTTCACGCGTAAAGAAAAGCCGCTGGTTGGACGTACCGCAAGCCTTCACGAACATACGGTCCGCAATCGCTTCCTGAATGCGAATGAAAGCATCGATCAGCACCGGAACATCGCTGTCTTTACTCAACACGTCCGCAGCGTAAGTCACCACCGGCTCCAACGTGACCCAGGACGAGTCGGCGAGGTATTCGGCACACGCGCGATACACCCCCTCTTTATTCTCGAAGTAGTACTGCAGCGCGGGTGCATTGACCCCGGCACGCGCAGCAATGTCACGTGTGGACGCGCCCTCGAAACCTTGCTCTCCGAATGACTCGATTGCCGCTTCGATGATTCGCTGCCTTGTCTCGTCGCCTCGCACATATCCGCCGCCCGCCGGACGGCGTAGCCGTTTCGTGTTGTTCATTCAAGCCCCTCACGTCAACGAAACAAATATATCACTTGACACAATTTTACCAACTGGAATAATTCTTCCGATTGGAATAATTTGGATCAACGATGTCAACAACCGCAGGCTCGCCCCCGCACGAAGTGCCGCAAGATTCCACCGCTTCGCCTGCGCGGCGCTCTGGTCGACGCCTGATCCTGGTGGTGCTCGGGATCGTCGTGCTTGTCCTCGCGGGAATCTGGCTTGCACGCTGGTGGACCGTCGGGCGCTTTATTGAAAGCACTGACGACGCCTATTTGCAAGCGGATAGCGTCACCGTTGCGCCCAAAGTCAGCGGCTACGTGACCGACGTGTATGTAGGCGACAACGCCACGGTCAAGGCCGGCGACCCGCTGGTCCGACTCGATACCCGTCAGTACCAGGTCGCGCTCGACCAGGCGCAGGCAACCATTGCTGCTCGCGCCGCCGACATCGAGCGCGCGCAAGCTGACATCCTGCAGCAGCACGCCAACATTGATCAGGCCAAGGCACAGCAGCAAGTTGCACGAGTCAGCGCCCAGCATGCACGCGACGAAGTCCAGCGTTACGCACCGCTCGCCGCCACCGGCGCTGAAACCAGCGAACGGCTGTCTGAGTTGACCAGCACGCGCGATCAGGCACTGGCAACGCTTGCCGCCAACGGGGCCGCGGTCGATGCCGCCAAAACGCAGATCGCCGCCACCACCGCGCAGATCGCCCAGGCACGTGCCCAACTCGAAGCAGCAGAGGCAAGCGCGCGGCAAGCTCACCTCGACCTGCAGGACACCGTCGTGCGCAGCGCACTGGCCGGCAAGGTCGGCGACCGCTCGGTTCGCGTGGGTCAGTACGTGCAGCCGGGTACGCGGATGTTGACGGTCGTGCCGGTGGAAAGCACCTATCTGACGGCCAATTTCAAGGAAACGCAGGTCGGCCAGATGCGCGTTGGCCAGCCCGTGATCCTGCATGTGGATGCCCTGCCCGGCACGGACTTGCATGGCGTGGTGGATAGCTTCGCCCCCGGTACCGGCGCGCAGTTCGCGCTGTTGCCTCCAGAAAATGCCACGGGCAATTTCACCAAGATCGTGCAGCGAATTCCCGTGCGCATTCGCATTGAAACTGGGCCGGAAACGCGTAGCGTGCTGCTGCCCGGTTTGTCGGTCACTGCCGATGTCGATACCCGGTCATCGCGCGACGCTGACAAGCGC
>NZ_JBAUSA010000815.1:0-8843 GCF_049581465.1 Caballeronia sp.
GGCTTCCGGCGCCGGAACGTGGCGCGCTTCAACCGGCTGTTGGCGGGCGACGGCGGGTTGAGCCGTTTCGACCTGTTCGGCCGGAGCGGCAGCGGGCTGCAACAATGCGGCGGTTTGCTTGGCACGACGGGTACGCGCGGCGGGGGCTGCATCGGATGCTTCGACGGCTGAGCCTTTTGCCGCGTTCGCGAGCGTCTCGCTCGCGATGGCGCGCAACGTATTGGCGGTGTTCGCGGCAGCCGGTCGTGAACCACCGACGCTTGCGCCGTATTCGGCTACGGCCACGGCGGGTTCGGGCTGATCGCCTTCGCCTGCCTGTTTCTTCGATGATCGTGCAGGCCGGGCTTTGGCCTTGTATTCTTCAGCCGGCAGAAGGTTGCCGAGCTTGACGGGTGCGGTAGGCAAAGGCATGGTTTCCCTCGAAAGGAATCGGATCGTATATCGTGCGCCGCCTGTCGCATCCTGCGTGGCCAGCTAAAAACCGGACCTGAATGCAGGTTGCGCCCGGAGACGCGCTTTGGGGTCGAAAACGCCGGTTCGCCTAGGTTTCGATCGGCTCCTTGGAAGTTGCGTCCTGAGGGTGGAACGGAAGATGAAATATGGGAGGGGTCACACGGATCGTGCCTGAACAAAAGCCCGCAAACAAAAAAGCCGCCGCCCCATACGATGGGACCAGCGGCTCCACAGCAATCAATTCGGCAGGCGCCTGATTCGCCTTGGCTTCCTGTTGCGGACAAAGCACGCTCGACAGCGGCGCGGTTGACGTGGCCCCGGCTAAAGTGGCTCTTGTGGTGCACTCAGCCAAGCCGGTCGCGTGCAAAACCGCGCGATAGCCGGCGCTACGGGAAGAGAAATGGAGGGAAGGGCAGGCGCTCATTGCGAATCAATATAACGTGCCTCAAAGCGCTTGTACAGCCTCCACAATCTGCTCGACGTGACCCGGAACCCGGACGCCGCGGAACTCGCGGCGAAGCACGCCGGAAGCGTCCAGCAAGAAGGTCGAGCGCTCAATTCCACGTACTTCCTTGCCATACATTTTCTTCATTTTGATGACACCGAAGAGCGTGCAAATGGCTTCGTCTGCGTCGGACACCAGGGTGTAGGGCAATTCCAGTTTTGCCTTGAAGTTGTCATGCGATTTCACGCTGTCGCGCGAGATGCCGACGACTTCAGCGCCGGCCGCCTGGAACTGCGCATAAAGATCGCGGAATTGCAGGCTTTCGGTCGTGCAGCCTGGCGTATTGTCCTTCGGGTAAAAGAACAACACGACCTTCTTGCCTAGCAGGCTCGACAGCGAAAATTCGCCGCCGGTCGCGGGCGCGATGAAATCGGGGACAGGTTGATCTACTGCGATCGGCACGAAGTGTTCTCCGGTTTTTATCGATTGGAGCGTTCTCTTGCGCCATGGCGACGGACGCGAGAACGCTTAAGCGGTGGGTGCGGATCGAGTGAATATCCGAAGGCAAGATCTAAAAAAATCAGCCCGGCTGCAAGATCAACTCGCCTGCGCGCCCTGGAATCTCGCCCCACGCGACAGGGTACGTGGGCAAGCTCGCGCGGTCCAGCGTCGCATGATAGTCGCCCATCGTGCAAAAGCTGTGGCCTTGAGCGGCCCAGCCTGCCAGTAATTGCTCGAATACCCCGGCCAGTTTTTGTCCTTCCAGTTCGGCGTGCAGCGTGTAGACCTGATCGTGCTGCGGATTCGACGTGAGGTGCAGCAAATGCGCCGCCACATTACCTTCGTCCACGCCACCGACGCCAAGCACTTCATCGAGCGTAGGCAGGGTGGTCGGCATCTGGATGTGATGGAGCGTCCGGCCGTCGAGCACCGGAATGTAGGGCGTGTGACCGCGGCCATCGGAGGCGTACTTCATGCCCCAGGCATCGATTTGTTCGAACGCGTGGCCGTTCATCTGCCATCCGGCCGCGCCATGCGTGCCGGGCGGCGTGCCGAAGATCTCGACGAAACGCGCGTGGCTCTGCTGCATCTGCGCGGTCGTCCATTCACGGCTGCCGGTGCGGACATTGTCCTGCCAGTAGACGTGATCCCACGTATGGATGCCGCATTCGAAGCCTGCTTCGTGGATCGCGCGCATCTCGGCCACGGCGCGGCGACCGATATCCGGCCCCGGCAGCAATACGCCATACATCAGCGTCTTGATGCCGTAGTGCTCGACCACCGATGTCCGCGATACCTTCTTGAGGAACCCCGGTCGAAACACGCGCCTCAACGCCCAGCCGGTGTGATCCGGCCCGAGGCTGAACAGGAACGTGGCGCGCGCGTGATATTTGTCGAGGAGGCGCGCGAGATTGGGCACGCCTTCACGCGTTCCACGCAAGGTATCGACGTCGATTTTCAGACAGATGCGAGCCACGCGCTACCCTTCAGTTCTGGGGTTCAACGAGGCGGCGTGCGGTGCCGACATCGCCGCGATACGCTTCGAAAATCTTGCGCAATGCGTCGTCCATCGTGGCAACCGGCTTCCAGTCGAGCTCCTCCATGGTGTTGTCGATTTTCGGCACGCGATTCTGCACGTCCTGATAACCCTCGCCGTAGTACGCGCCCGACGACGTTTCCACCAGTTGCACAGACTTCGCGCTTTCGGCGTACTCAGGAATCTCGTTCGCGAGCTTCATCATCTTGTTCGCGAGCTCACGCACCGAGAAGTTGTTGCTCGGATTGCCGATGTTGTAGATCTTGCCCGTCGCCACGCCGTCCTTGTTCGCGATGATCTTCATCAGCGCGCCGATGCCGTCGTCGATATCCGTGAAGGCGCGTTTCTGCGCGCCGCCGTCGACGAGACTGATGTTCTCGCCGCGCACGATATGCCCGAGGAACTGCGTGACCACGCGCGAGCTGCCTTCCTTCGGCGTGTAGATGGAGTCGAGTCCCGGGCCGATCCAGTTGAACGGACGGAACAGCGTGAAGTTCAGGCCTTCCATGCCGTAACCCCAGATCACGCGATCCATCAATTGCTTGGAGCATGCGTAGATCCAGCGCGGCTTATTGATCGGGCCATAGCTCAGCAGCGATTCTTCGGGATCGAATTGTTCGTCGGTGCACATCCCGTAGACCTCGGAGGTCGACGGAAACACGAGGTGCTTGCCGTATTTCACGGCCGAACGGACGATCGGCAGATTGGCTTCGAAGTCGAGTTCGAACACGCGCAGCGGTTGCTTCACGTAGGTGGCCGGCGTCGCGATGGCGACCAGCGGCAGGATCACGTCGCATTTCTTGATGTGATACTCGACCCACTCCTTGTTGATCGTGATGTCGCCTTCGAAGAAATGCATGCGCTCGTGGCTGGCGAGGTCGCCAAGACGATCGCGCTGCATGTCCATGCCGAAGACTTCCCAATCGGTGGTTTCGAGAATGCGCTTTGAGAGGTGGTGGCCGATGAAGCCGTTGACACCCAGGATCAGGACTTTTTTCATGAATGGCGAAGTGATTGAGTGATTCGGCCGAACTCGGCGGGACTGACGACACGTTCATCGCCGGCATTAGGCAGGGTGTTGGGCAATGCGTTTTGAGGCGTATTCGGTCGCCCATTCGATGAACCCGGCAGGCTTGGGTCCACGACTGAGTGCCGCAATTCGTATATGGCGATGACGCCGCGATCGCCGCATACGCCAAACAGCGCATTATCCAACAGGTGCAAGCCTGCGGGCAAATTCGAGAGTTCGCGTAGCGCGGCGGTCGAGACAGTCCGGGTGCCGCTTTCCGGTACGAGGCGGGCGCGCGCGACGCTAAAGCGGTCTTGGCCTATATCCGTGAACGCGCCGGGATACGGCGGCGCGACGGCACGGATCAGGTTGTAGACCTGCTGTGCGGTTTTCGACCAGTCGATCCGGCCATCCTCGGGCTTGCGGCCGCCAAAGTAGCTGCCCTTGGACAGATCGTTCGGCAGATGCGGCGCTTCGCCCGCCAGCAACGCCGGCAGCACGCGCCACAAGGTTTGCTCGGCCGCGACGGTGGTTTTGTCGAAGACTTGCGCGGCGGTGTCGTCAGGGAGAATGGGGACCGGAGTCTGGCCGAGAATCGCACCGGCATCTGGCTTTGTGGCCATCTCATGCAAGGTCGCGCCGGTTTCCGTTTCGCCGTTCAGCACGGCCCAATTGGTGGGCACTCGCCCTCGATACTTGGGAAGCAGCGAGCCGTGCATGTTGTACGCGCCACGTGCAGCAAGCGCCAACAGTCCGACCGGCAGCATATGGCGGTAATAGAACGAGAAGATGAAGTCCGGCGCGATTCGCTCAATCGCTTCGTGAAGCTGCGGTGCCGCCGGATCAGCGGGTGTGATTACATCGATACCATGATCTTCCGCGACCGATTTCACGCTACCAAACCAGATGTTCTCCGCCGGATTGTCCTCGTGCGTGACGACAAGCGCGACATCCACGCCGCGTGCCAGCAAAACCTGAAGGCAGCGTACGCCTACGTTGTGATACGCGAACACGACGGCGCGTGGTTTGGTCGCAGGCTGCTCAGATGGGTTCATGACTGGCCTCACGGCAGGATTCATAGCAGGTTGTCTTCGCGTGAAACCGCGATTACCGCTTCCTGCGTCGGGACGACACGCGCGGGCTGGCCATCGCGTTCTTCCAGGATCGTCTGCACCAGATATCGCGGTCGAGCGCGGACTTGCTGATAAATCCGGCCAATATATTCGCCCAGCAGGCCCAGTGCGAAGATGATCACGCCGAGCATGAAGAACGTAATGGCGAAGAGGGTGAACACCCCTTCGACTTCCGAGCCGAACATGAAGCGTCGAACCAGCAGCAACACGAACAAGCCGGCCGATGCCACCGACAAAATCACACCGATGAACGACAGCCATTGCAGCGGCACGACTGAAAACCCGGTAACCAGATCAAAGTTAAGGCGAATCAGGCTGTAGAGCGAATACTTCGACTCCCCCGCGAACCGCTCTTCGTGGGCGACGTCGATTTCGATCGGATTCTGCGAAAACGTGTACGCGAGCGCCGGGATAAACGTGTTGATTTCGCCGCAACGGTTGATCGTGTCGATGATGTGCCGGCTATAGCCGCGCAACATGCAGCCCTGGTCGGTCATCTTGATGCGCGTGATCCGTTCGCGCAGCCGGTTCATCAGCCGCGACGCTTTCTTGCGCCACATGCTGTCCTGACGTTGCTGGCGAATCGAGCCGACGTAATCGTAGCCTTCGCGCATCTTCGCCAGCAACCGGCCGATTTCTTCCGGCGGGTTCTGCAGATCGGCGTCAAGCGTGATCACACTTTGTCCTCGCGACTGTTCGAAGCCCGCGAGGATCGCCATGTGCTGGCCATAATTGCCGTTCAGCAGGATCACGCGCGTGGTGTCCGGACGCGCGTGGAATTGCTGGGCGAGCAACGCCGCCGATTTGTCGCGGCTGCCGTCGTTGATGAAGATCACTTCATACGGGGTGCCGAGCGCGTCGAGCGCAGGGTACAGGCGTGAGAAGAGTTCGGCGAGGCCCGCTTCCTCGTTGTACACCGGGACCACGACGGTTAATTCGGGTCCTGCCGGTAAAAAATCCGTTTGACTCATGTTGGCGATGGTTCCGCTAGCTGGTTTGTCTGTTTGAAACTGGTTTTTTCGGCCAGTTCGCGCGCTTCAAAGTCGCGCTTCGGGTCGCTTCGGGTGGTGCTCCATGCGGTACTTCAGGTGGTGTTTCACTTCGTGTTCGCGGCGCAGATTTCGTTGACGGCATGCACGACGCGCGCCACATCGTCGTGGGTCATTTGCGTGAAGAGCGGCAATGTGACCGTCGATGCACCGTACTTCTCCGCGTGCGGGAACATGCCCTCGTGAAAGCCGCGCGCACGATACAGCGTGAATAAGTGCAGCGCCGGGTAATGCACGCCGGTCCCAATACCACGTTCCTTCATCTGCGCCATGAACTCCGAGCGCGTAAGCGCCAGGCGCTCAAGCGGCAGCGCGATCTGGAACATATGCCAGTTGCTGTCGGTGAAATTGCGCACCGGCAACTCGACGCCCGTGCGCAATGCTGCACCGCCCGCGAAGTGCTCGAAGTAGGCACGCGCCAGTTTGCGCCGCTGTTCCGTGAAACGCGCTACATGCTTGAGCTGGCCCAGGCCGACACGGGCAGCCACGTCCGTGAGATTGTATTTCCCGCCGAGAACATCGCAATCCATGCCGTCGAAACCCGTGCGGGTAATACCCTGCAGCCTGTATTTCTGTGCGAGCACCGCCTCTTCCTCGTTGTTCAGGACAAGCGCGCCGCCTTCGATCGACGTCACATTCTTGTTTGCGTGGAAGCTGAACGAGACCATGTCGCCGAACGCGCCGATCTTTTTCCCTCCCCACGACGACCCGAACGCCTGCGCGGCGTCTTCGACCACGCGCAAGCCATGCGCGCGGGCGATGGCGTAGAGCCGGTCCATATCGACGGGCAGTCCGGACAAATACACTGGAATGATGGCCTTGGTACGGGGCGTGATGGCTTTTTCGAGCAGATCGAGGTCGATATTGCGCGTTACCGGGTCGATATCCGCGAAAACCGGTGTCGCGCCCGTTTCGATGATCACGTTGCTGGTCGATACCCAGGTCATGGGCGTGGTGATGACTTCATCGCCGGGGCCAACGCCCGCTATGCGCAAACCGACTTCCATGGTCGCCGTGCCCGAGTTGAACGTGCGCACGGGGCGTCCGCCGCAAAACGCCGACAACTGCGCTTCGAACTGCGTGTTCTGTGGGCCGGTGGTGATCCACCCGGAGCGCAAAACATCGACCACGCCCTGGATCGTTTCTTCATCGATTTCGGCGCGAACGAAGGGGAGAAAAGGCAGCGTTGAGGCGGGCACGTTCTGGGTCATGGAAGATTCAACTAAGAAAGTAGGCGTTGGAATTTTTGTCAATGACTTCTCAATCACAATGGGGCGCGGCGCCGGGCTAGCTGGCCCGGTCCACGTCCGTCAGATTCACCCGCGCGCCAATATTGCGACGCCTATCAGAATAATGCCGATGCCCACCAGTCGCTGCACCGACAGGATTTCGCCAAACAGGTACCAGGCCGCGAACGCGTTCACCACATAGCCGAGCGAGAGCATGGGATAGGCGATGGACACGTCGACCCGCGACAATCCCACGATCCACACCACCACGCTGAACACGTAACACGTGAGGCCCCCGATGATCGGCCATTGCGTGGCGATCCTGAACCCGATCGGCAAGATATTCGCGCGAGTGAACTCGAAGTGGCCGACAGCGTTCACGCCAGCTTTGAGTAGTAATTGAGCACAGGCGTTCAACAAAACGCCAATGACGATACAAGTCAAGGATATCGGGTTCATCGTGGACCGTAATAGTGTTTTTCATGCGGGCCCTTTCATGCGGCGCCACGCCAGTCATGCCCAGCCGGCCCGGCGGCCGCTTGACGAGGCTGCAGGGGCGCGATTGTTTCAGGGTTGCGGCTTTTCTACAATTACCCGCCGATCGTCCCGCGCGATGACCTGCATGGGCACATGTTTCGCCACCATTTCGTCGTATCGTGCGGGCGGCAGCAATGCAAGACCGTAGCGTTGCGAATCCCAGACCCGGATCCAGTCGTCAATGCTCGGCAGCCATTTTTGCGGCTCGGTCTTGACCCCGAAACCCAGTTCGTCTGCTTCCTGGACCATGATCATGGTCCGGCCGAGGTAGAACGGCAGAGTGTGGTCGAGCTTGGCGATGGAATAAAAGGGCGTGTCGGGCGGCAGCTTCGCCATGGCCGCCTTGACAGCAGGAACCATCAGCACGCCGGAACTTTCACGGCCGAATACGTCGTGACCGGTGCCAGCAATGGTGCCGATCAACAGCCAGGCAGCGCCGAGAAGCGCGACGGCCCCAATCTGGCTACGGCGGTTGATCCATAGGGCGGCGAGCGTCACCACGAATCCTACGGCCAGCGCGGCATATACCCAGACCTGGAACGCACGATACAGCGCGTTAGGCGAGTGAGCGCTGCCCATCTTGCCGAGCGAGATCGCCCCGAACGCCGCCGCCACTAGAAACAGCGCATATCCGACGAGATGCCGACGCCACTGCGCACGCGTCAGCACAGGCAGATAACTGGCTATCAGCAACGCGAGCGCGGGCGCCACCGGCAACGTGTACGAAAGCAGCTTCGAGTGAGACGCGCTGAAAAACAGGAAGATGAACGCGGACCAGACCATGAGCAACATGCCGGGCGCAAACCCGTTCGGCTGACGGGGCGCTTTCAGCGCGTGGCGCACACTCTGAAAGCTGACCGAAAGCCACGGCAGGAATCCGACAAGCAGCACCGGTACGAAATAGTAGAAAGCGCCGGGCCGGTTCTGCTCCGGCGTGAGATAGCGCTGGAACTGCTGCACGATAAAGAAAAAATTCAGGAATTCGGGGTTTCGAATCTGGACCAGCACGAACCAGGGCGTGGCGATCGCGAAAAAGATGATCAACCCACTGCCGATGTACAGACGGCGCCAGAGCGCCCAATCGCGGGCGACCAGCGTGTAGAGCACCAGCACGGCACCCGGCAGGATCAGCCCGACCAGGCCTTTCGACAACAGCGCGAGCGCCATTCCAGCCCAGCACAGCCACATCCAGAGCCGCACTTCGCGCGTCGGCAAGTTTGGGCGTTGAGCGAGAAGCAAGCTGCAAAGCGTCAATTGCATCCAGAACGACAGGCCCATGTCGAGCGTGTTGAAATGGCCCATCAGGTTCCAGTACGGCGCCGTCGCGAGCACCACGGCCGCACAGAAGCCGGTCACGCCGTTGAACACCCGGGCACCCGTATAGCCGATCAGCAGCACGCCCGCGAAGCCTGTCAACGCGGTGTACAACCGGGCCTGCCATTCGCCGATAC
>NZ_JBAUSA010000816.1:0-2210 GCF_049581465.1 Caballeronia sp.
CCCGAAGGGGCGCGGCTTTTCTACTTTTCGACCCACGCATACAAACCCCCGAGTTAGCCCCAAATCCCCCTTCTGTTCGCCCCATCGCGACGCCTGAAAATCGCCAACAATTCAGGCTACAGAAAGAGGCTAAAGACATGGCAACTACCGCAGCGGCAGCACAACAACCAATCGTCAACGCGAAGACCGGGAAGCTCAAGCGCATCCTGATCATTGCAGCAATAGCAACCATTCTCCTGGGCGCAGGCGCAGGCGGCGCGTACTTCCTGCTTCACAAAGACAGCATTCTGGGACCGGCAAAAGCCGCCGCGGCACTCCCCCCTGTGTTCTTCCCGCTCGACTCGATGACCGTCAACCTGCAAACCGACGACGGCATGCATTACCTGCGCGTGGGCCTGACGCTCAAGCTGCCCGATGACAAAGCCCAGGCCGTGATCACCGAGCGCATGCCGGAAGTACGCAGCCACATCATCGAACTACTGTCGGCAAAGCGTCCCGAAGACCTCATCGGTATCGAAGGCAAGCGCACGCTGGCCACAGAACTCCTGACGACCGTGAAAACCACGGCCGGCACCCCCGGGCATCCGGCGCAAGTCCAGGAAGTGCTGTTCACTGAATTCGTCGTTCAGTAAGCAGCGCCCGAGAAAACGCCAATAAGGAAGAGTGATGGGCCACGAAGAGTTCATGTCGCAGGAGGAGGTCGATGCCCTGCTCAAGGGCGTCACCGGGGAAGTCGATGCAGTCGCGGATGAAGTCCGCAACGGCGGCGTGCGTCCCTACAACCTCGCGACGCAGGAACGCATCGTCCGGGGCCGCATGCCCGGAATGGAAATCATCAATGATCGCTTCGCGCGGCTCCTGCGCGTGGGCATCTTCAACTTCATGCGGCGTTCGGCGGAAATTTCCGTCGGCCCGGTAAAGGTTCAAAAGTACAGCGAGTTCACCCGCAACCTGCCCATCCCGACCAACCTCAACCTGGTCCATGTGAAGCCGTTGCGCGGCACGTCGCTCTTCGTGTTCGACCCGAACCTCGTGTTCTTCGTCGTGGACAACCTGTTCGGCGGCGATGGCCGTTTCCACACCCGCGTGGAAGGCCGTGAATTTACGCAGACCGAGCAACGCATCATCAGCAAGCTGCTCAATCTCGTGTTCGAACACTACACGGCCGCGTGGCGCAGCGTGCGCCCGCTCAACTTCGAATACGTGCGCTCGGAAATGCACACGCAGTTCGCGAACGTCGCGACGCCCAACGAGATCGTGATCGTCACGCAGTTCTCCATCGAATTCGGTTCGACCGGCGGCACGCTGCACATCTGCATGCCGTATTCGATGATCGAGCCGATCCGCGACGTCCTTTCATCGCCGATCCAGGGCGAAGCGCTCGAAGTCGATCGCCGCTGGGTGCGCGTGCTGTCACAGCAAGTCCAGGCAGCCGAAGTCGAACTAACGGTGGATCTCGCGCAGATCCGCACGACCTTCGAACAGATTCTCAACATGCAAGCCGGCGATGTCCTGCCAATCAATGTGCCCGAGCAGGTCACGGCAAAAGTAGACGGCGTGCCGGTGATGGAATGCGGCTACGGAATTTTCAATGGTCAATACGCGTTGCGCGTGCAAAAGATGGTCAGCGCATCCGACACGATGAAGGAAGGTGGATATGAGTGACGTAACCGAACAAGGCGCATCGCCGGCCGATCCGGTCAAGGAAGCGGACCTGGAAATGGACGACTGGGCGAGCGCGCTGGCCGAACAGAACGGCAACGAGGCGCCAGCGGTGGCAGCCTCGGCAGGCGTGTTCCAGGCATTATCGAAAGTGCCCCCGGCAGCGGCCACGCGCAACGATATCGAGATGATTCTCGATATCCCCGTGCAGATGACGGTCGAACTCGGCCGCACGAAGATCGCCATTCGCAACTTGCTGCAACTGGCACAGGGCTCAGTGGTGGAACTCGACGGCCTCGCCGGCGAACCCATGGACGTGCTCGTGAACGGCTGCCTGATCGCGCAGGGCGAAGTCGTGGTGGTCAACGACAAATTCGGTATCCGCCTGACGGACATCATCACGCCATCCGAACGCATCCGGAAATTGAATCGATGAAACGCCTTGTCGCAGCCGCCGCAGCGCTCGTGCCTCTCTGGGCCAGCGCCGCCGACATGAACGCCGTCAACCACGCGGCTCAGATCGCCTCGGGCGTTGGCGCGGGCACGGC